>DASTQT010000088.1:0-2596 GCA_035761605.1 Agromyces sp.
GCGAAGTTTGCAAAACGATTTGCGTCCGGTTAGCGTGGCCCCCGATTCCTCGAGTGGCGCGTGCGTCCCTCCCGAACACCCTTGCTTGCGAAGGCGCGCCGCCGGTACCGCCGGATCGCCCGCAGGGCGTGACGGCGGACCGCGGTGCGCGAACCACCACGGAGGATCATGAACCGCACACACCCGCGCGAGGCGCCGACCGGCGCCGATGCGCGCGCGCCGGCACGCTCCCGGCGGCGACCGGTCCGCTGGGCGGTCGCGGCCGCTGCGACCATGGGCATCGTCACCGCACTCGTCGCCGGACTGCTGATCGCGATCGGCGTCGCCGGCGGTGTGCCCGACCGCGACCGCCCGTCACCGACCGCGGCCCCGGAGGCCGACCCCGGCGCGCGATACACCCGCCCGCCGGACTGGTCCGCGTACCGCCCCGCCGTGCACCTCACGCCCGCCGAGCGCTGGATGAACGATCCGCAGCGGCCGTTCCAGCTCGACGGCGTCTGGCACTACTACTACCTCTACAACGCCGACCACCCCGAGGGGAACGGCACCGAGTGGTACCACGCGACCTCGACCGATCTCGTGCACTGGCGCGAGGAGGGCGTCGCGATCGAGAAGTACGAGAACGGCCTCGGCGACATCCTGACCGGCAGCGCGGTCGTCGACACCGAGGGCACCGCCGGATTCGGCGAGGACGCCGTGGTCGCGATCGTGACCCAGCAGGACGACGGCGTGCAGCGCCAGTCGCTGTTCGTCTCGACGGACGGCGGGTACCGCTTCGAGCCGTACGACGGCAACCCGATCATGGAGAACCCCGGCGAGCTCCACTGGCGCGACCCGAAGGTGACCTGGGACGAGGCGCGCGGCGAGTGGACGATGATCCTCGCCGAGGGACACCGGCTCGGCTTCTACACGTCGCCCGACCTGAAGCACTGGACCTGGCGGTCCGCGTTCGAGCGCGACGACCTCGGGATCCTCGAGTGCCCGGACCTCTTCGAGATGTCGGTCGACGGCGACCCCGCGAACACGCGCTGGGTGCTCGTCGCCGGCGTCAACGGCGCCGGCCGCGGCATGACGACCGGCACCGCCTACTGGACCGGCGAGTTCGACGGCGAGCGCTTCACGCCCGACGACGACGAGCCGCAGTGGCTCGACCGCGGCGCCGACTTCTACGCGACCGTGACCTGGGATGATCCGCGCCTCGACGCGAGCGACCGGCTCGCCTCGCGCTACGCGATCGGATGGCTCAACAACTGGGCCTACGCCGGCGACCTGCCGACCGACGACTGGAGCGGCGGCGCGGACTCGGTCGTGCGCGAGCTCCGGCTCGTCGACGACCACGGCCGAGCGTCGCTGCGATCGACGCCGATCGCGGCGCTCGGCGAGCTCGAGGGCGAGTCCGAGCACCTCGATCCCGTCACGGTGGCGGATGGCGCGGCGACCGCGTTGCCGCAGCCGGACTCCGACGCGTACCGCCTGCGACTGACCGTCGCGCCCGACCCCGACGAGCCCGCGCGCGAGGTCCGCTTCCGCGTGCTCGAGGGCGAGGGCGCGTTCGCGACTGTAGGCGTCGACTTCGCGTCGGGCACCGTGTTCGTGGCGCGCGACGCCGACGCCGCGGCATCCGCCATGCCCGACGTCTATCGCGAGGTGCGCAGCGCCCCGGTCGCGCCCGGGCCCGACGGCACGGTCGTGCTCGACGTGGTCGTGGACCGCTCGTCGGTCGAGGTGTTCGCGAACGGCGGCGAGGCGGCGCTCTCGAGCCTCGCGTTCGGCCGGCCCGACGCGAACGGCCTGTCGGTCGAGTCGGTCGGCGGGTCGACGCGCGTCGCGTCGTTCGAGCTCGCACCGCTCGCGGTCGCGCCGGTCGAGCGGCTCGCCGACCGCGGCGCGGGTTGAGCCCGGGCTCAGCGGGGCGGGGCCACGGAGGCGCGTTCGACGAGCTCGCATGAGAGGAACGTCGGCCCCGCGACATCCGCGGCGCCGTCGCCGTCGAGCAGCCCGAGCAGCGCGCGCATGCCCCACGCGCCGAGCTCGCGGTGCGGCAGGGCGACCGTCGTGAGCCCCGGCTCGAGCGCGTCGGCGACGATCTCGAGGTCGTCGACGCCCACGAGCGAGACGTCGCCCGGGATGTCGAGGCCAAGCGTCGCCGCGGCCTGCGCGACCCCCATGGCCATCTGGTCGTTGAAGCAGAACACCCCCGTCGGCCGCTCGGACTGCGGCCGGTCGAGCAGCACGCGACCGGCCTCACGGCCGCCGCGCGTATCGGAGGTCGCCGCGACCACGAGCGCCGACGACGGGTCGATCCCGGCACCGGCGAGCGCGGCGAGGAAGCCCGCCTCGCGCCCATGCCGCGCGGGCGCGTCGTCGACCGTGCTCGCGAATGCGATCCGGCGGTGGCCGGCGTCGAGCAGCCGGCCGACGGCGGTCGCGGCGATGCCGGCCTCGTCGGGCGCAACGGCCGGCACGCGCCATCCGGCCTCGGGAACGGCATCGACCAGCACGACCGGCACGTCGTCGACACCCACCGGTCTCCGCACGACCTGGTGCGACATCCGGGCCAGCAGGATGCCGTCCACGCGCTGGTCGACCAGCGCGC
>DASTQT010000089.1:0-3912 GCA_035761605.1 Agromyces sp.
GCGACCTGGGCGGCTGCGGGCATGTTCCTGCTCGTCCACGTCATCTGGGGCCGCCGCTGCGTGCCGGTCGCGACGACCCGCCGCCATCTGGCGGTCGCGATCGCCTACGCCGTGCTCCTCGCGATCGGCACCGCGATCGAGCCGTCGTTCGCGATCCTGCAGGCCTTCCTCTACCCGTTCGTCTGGTCGACCTCGCCGTCGACCCGCAGTGCGATCGTCGCGAACCTCCTCATCGCAGTCGCGATCGTCGTCGGGTACGCGATCCGGGAGTGGCCCGCCGGCCTCGTGACGGGCGCGGCGGTCGCCGCGCTCTCGGTCGGCTTCAGCATCGCGCTCGGGCTGTGGGTCACCCGGATCGCGGTGTACGGCGAGGAACGCGCACGCCTGCTCGAGGAGCTGCAGGCCGCGCAGGGCCAGCTCGCGGCGATGCACCGTGACGCCGGCGTCGCCGAGGAGCGCGGCCGGCTCGCGCGCGAGATCCACGACACCATCGCGCAGAGCCTCACCGGGCTCGTGATGGTGGCGCAGCGCACCGAGCGGCGGCTCGCCGCCGTCGAGGGCGAGGCCGCGGCATCCGCTCGAAGCGAGGTCGAGCTCATGGAGCAGATGGCACGCGAGGCGCTCACCGAGGCGCGCGGGCTCGTGGCGTCGCTCGCGCCCGTCGACCAGTCGGCCGGGCTCGGCGAGGCGCTGCGTCGACTCGCGGCGGGCTTCGAGCGCGAGACCGGCGTGCGGGTCGCGGTCGAAGCGGATGTCGCGGGACTCGACCGCGAACTCGAGGTCGTGCTGCTGCGGTGCGCGCAGGAGGGCCTCGCGAACGTGCGCAAGCACGCGCGGGCGAGCACGGTGTCGATCGCGGTCGCGGGGCTCGACGGGGAGGTCGTGCTCGACGTGCGGGACGACGGCGTCGGCCCGGGCACGGCGGTGCCGGGTGAGGGCGGCTTCGGGCTGGCCGGCATGCGCGACCGCGTCGCGCTCGTGGGCGGCCGGATCGAGTTCGGCGCGGGCGACGGCGGCGGCACCGTGCTGCGGGTGGTGGTGCCCCGAGCGGATGTCGCAGCCGACGCGGATGCCGCGACCCGCGCCGACACGGAGACGACGGGAGCCGACGCATGACCCTTCGAGAGCGTCAGGACGGCGCCGAGCCCATCCGCGTGGTCGTCGCCGACGACCACCCCATCGTGCGCGCGGGCATCGTCGGGCTGCTCGAATCCGAGCCCGGCATCGAGGTGATCGGCGAGGCCGTCGACGGCGCGGAGGCCGTCGCCCTTGCGGCCGAGCTGCGACCCGACCTCGTGCTCATGGACCTGCGCATGCCCGTGCTCGACGGCGCGGCCGCGACCGAGCGCATCCTCGCGGCGGCCGGCGGCGGGGGCGGTCCGGGCGGCGGCACGCGCGTGCTCGTCCTCACGACGTACGAGACCGACGACCACATCCTCGCCGCGATCGAGGCCGGCGCGAGCGGCTACCTGCTGAAGGCCGCGCCGCAGGAGGAGATCCTCGCCGGCATCCGCTCGGTCGCCGCGGGCGAGACCGTGCTCGCGCCGTCGATCGCCGCGAAGCTCGTGCGGCGCGTGCGCGCCGATGCGACGACGCCGGCCGTGCCGACGCTGTCGCCTCGCGAGCTCGACGTGCTGCGGCTGGTCGCCGACGGCCGGTCGAACCCCGAGATCGCACGCGCCCTGCACATCGGCGAGGCGACCGTGAAGACGCACCTCATCCACGTCTTCGAGAAGCTCGAGGTGAACGATCGCACGCGGGCGGTCACGCGGGCGATGGAGCTCGGCCTGCTCTGATCCCGGCCGTCGGGGCCGTACGCTGGGCCCGTGGGGCTGGTCACGGGCGTACGGGTCGCAGTGCGCCGAGCGCGCCTGCTCCCGGCCTGGGTGACCCGAGCGGATGCCGCGGCGACGCGCCGCGTCAACGGCTGGCACTCCCACCCGCACGTCGACCGGTTCTGGTCGCGCCTCACCGGCTTCGCCGACAAGGGCGTGCTGTGGTTCACGATCGCCGGCGTGCTCGCCGTGGTCGGACGCCGACGCGCGGCGGCCCGCGGCATCCTGTCGCTCATGGCGGCGAGCGCGCTGACGAACCTCATCGCGAAGCGCGTGTTCGGCGGCGATCGCCCCGCGCTCGAGGACGTGCCCATCGGCCGGCGCCTGCCCGTGCAGCCGTCGAGCCGCACGTTCCCGTCGGGGCACTCGGCGAGCGCCGCCGCGTTCACGGCCGGCGTCGCGCTCGAGTCGCCGCGCGTCGGCGCCGCGCTCGCGCCGATCGCGCTCGGCGTCGCGTACTCGCGACTTCACACGGGTGTGCACTGGCTGTCCGACGTGGTCGGCGGGCTCACGATCGGCATGGGCGTCGCGGCGGCGGGCGCGGCGATCGTGCGGCCACGGCCGGGTCCTCCCCCGCCGCCCGTGCCACCCGGCGCCGATCGCGCCCTGCCCGCCTCGCCCGACGGCGACGGCGTGTTCATCGCCGTGAACCGATCGGCCGGCACCAGCGTGGTACGCGCCGATCCGATCGACGTGCTCGCCGAGCGGCTCCCGCGCGCGGAGCTGCAGGTGCTCGAGCCGGGCGCTGATCCGGGCGCAGCGGTGCGGGCTGCGCTCGCCCGCCCGACCCCGCCGCGCATCGTCGGCGTGTGCGGCGGCGACGGCTCGGTCGCGTGCGTCGCCGACGACGCCCACAGGGCCGGGGTGCCGCTGCTGATCGTGCCGGCGGGCACCTTCAACCACTTCGCGCGGACGGCGGGCGTGCCATCCGTCGACGCCGCCATCGACGCCGTGCAGCAGGGTGACGGCGTGCGCGTCGACCTCGCCGAGCTCACGTTCGGCGCGCACGAGCCGATCACCGTCACCAATGTCGCCTCGGTCGGCGTCTATCCCGACTTCGTCGCCGAGCGGGAGCGCCTGCAGCGGCGGCTGCGGAACAAGTGGCTGTCCGCGATCATCGCGGCGGTGCGCGTGCTGCGCCGCTCGGACCCGGTCACGGTCGTCATCGACGGGCGCCGTGCCGAGCTCTGGACGCTGTTCGTCGGCGTCGGCCGGAACGACCGCGACGTGCCCGCCCCGCTGCAGCGCCGCACCCTCGACGACGGGCTCCTCGACGTGCGCGCGCTGCACGCCGGGTCGCGCACCGGCGCGTTCGCGTCGCTCGCGTTCGGGCACCGCACCGCGGCGGTGCTGCGCGCGCTCCGGCTCATCCCCGAGCGCGTCGAGGCGTTCACCGCGAGCGAACTCACCGTCGACGTGCGACCCCGGCGCGGACAGCCGCCGGGATTCGCGCACGACGGCGAGGTCGCGCTCGACGAGCCGGCCGCGGCATCCGCCCACCTGTCGGCCCCCGGCTACCGCACCACGATCCGCGTCGTGCCCGGCGCGCTCGACGTCTACCGGCCCGCGGTGCGGGACTAGAGCTCGACGCCGACGAGCATCGGCTCGGGGTGCAGCAGGATGCCGAACTCGGCCTGCACGCGGCCCTGCACGAAGCGGGCGAGCTGGGCGACCTCCTCGGCCGAGGCGCCGCCTCGGTTGGTGAGCGCGAGGGTGTGCTTCGTCGAGATCGCCGCGTGCGATCCCGGCAGGGCGAAGCCGCGGTGGATGCCGCTTCGCTCGATGAGCCACGCGGCCGACAGCTTCACGAGCGGCGGGGTGGGCGCGTCCTCCGTCGCCTGCTCCTCGACGCGCTCGAGCTCGGCCTGGTGCGCGAGGAACGCGTCGAGCGGCGACTCGGCCGCGAGCTCGGCGAGCGGGGTGACCTCGTCGGGCTCGTCGGGCTCGACGTACCACCGCGGTGCGTCGCTCGGGAGCGTGCGCGCGACGCGCTCGGGGACGATCGGGTTGGTGAAGAACGAGCCGGCGCTCACCGAGTCGGTGTCGTCGGGGTCGAGCACCATGCCCTTGCCCGCTC
>DASTQT010000090.1:0-15090 GCA_035761605.1 Agromyces sp.
CCGGCTTCGTGGCCGCGGTCGCCTGGCCGCTGACCTGGGAGCCCGTCGAAGCGCCGGCGCTCGGCTGGATCGTCGGCGCGAGCATGGTCGGCCTCGCCGCCGTCGCGGCGATCTGGTTCACCGTCGGCGCGACGCAACGCCACTGGCACGACGTCGCCGAGGCGATCGGCGGCGACCTCGGCACCGTCGCGGAGGCCGCGCGCCGGACCGCCGGGAAGCGCGCGTACGTCATGGCCGGCGTCGCGACCGCGAGCGTCGTGCCGCTCGTGATCGCCCTCCTGCAGAGCAACTTCCTGCTCATCGTGCTGTGCGTCGGGGTCACCCTCGTGCTCGGCGCGATCGCCACGCGCCTGGCCTCGTCGGCGCGTCGTGCGCCGATCCCCGGCCGCGACCGACGCACGATCGCGATGGTCGTCGTGTTCGGGCTGCTCGGCGGCATCCTGCCCCTCGTGCAGCTCACGTGGGGCCTCGTGGGCGACCTGCCGCCGTGGCTCGCGCCCGAGGAGCGCTGGAACCTCCTCGTGCTCTGCATCGGCGCCGTCGCGGTCACGATCACCCTCACCGTGGGGTGGCTGCGCATCGGCCGGACGCCGAAGCAGGTCGGCTCGACTCGCGGCGTGAACTGGATCACCGTCACCGTCGTCTCCGTCGGGGTCGGCGCCCTCGCGCACTGGGTCGCGACCGACTTCTTCACCGTCGGCATCGCCGACCTGCTCGCCGACGTGATCGCCGCGGCCGCGTTCATCGTGGCGTGGGCGAACGTGCTGTGGTGGATGCCGGAGGGCGTCCGCGGGCTGCCCGACATCCCCGACCGCGTGGAGCGCGCGCCGCTCGGGTAGTCCTCCGCTCCGCTCCCCTCCGTCTCCCGCGCCCCGACCGCCCGGACCGCGCGGGTTCAGGGCATGCCCCGAACCGTCCGGCGGGCCACTCCGGATCCGGCCGGAGACGCCGACTGCGAGGCTCGCGAGCATGTCGGGAACGGATCGCGGACGCGTCGCGCAGTGGGTCGCGCGCTACCTGCCGCTCGAGGTGCTCGGCACGCTGGCGGCGGTCGCCGGGTCCTGGGCGGCGTACGAGGCCACCGGCTCGATCGTCGTCGCCGCGGTGGCCGGGACGATCGCCGAGAGCGTCGGCTACTACGCACTCGTGGCCGTCCGCGGCATCCGGGGCCACCTCGTCTCGCGACGGGTCGCCCGCGTGGGCGGTCGCGCCCGGCGCGCGACCCTCGCGACCGCGCTGACGCTGCGCGGAATGCTCGCCGAGTTCGGCCCGGCCGAGGTGCTCGACACGTTCCTCGTCCGACCCGCGCTGCTGGTCGCCGCGGCCGCCTGGCTGGGTCCGACCCCGACCGGATGGCTCGTCGGCAAGCTCGCCGCCGACGCCGTGTTCTACGCCGTCGCGATCGCCTCGTTCGAGCTCGGGCGACGCCTCATCCTGCCCGACGGGCGCGCGGATGCGACATCCGCTCGGCGCCCCCGCACCGAATCCCTGCACGACCGCACCGACGCGACGACCGCCGCGCCCAGCCTGGAAGGCGCACTCCGATGAGTCTCATCACCCGCACCGACCCGCGCATCGCCGTCGCCGACGCGCTGGTCGCCCGCCCGCGGCGCACCGGGCGCCGCCGCCCGCCGGCCGAGGCGGCGCCGCTCCCCGAGCGGCCGCCGCACCGCGAACTCGCCCGGCGCGACCTCGCCGCGTACGCGCAGCGCGTCCGCCTCGGCGACCTCGTGCGCGACCACGGCTCGCCGCTGTTCCTGCTCGACACCGACCGCGTCACGACCCAGCTGCTCGAGCTGCGCCGCGAACTGCCGGGCGTCGGCATCCACTTCGCGACCAAGTCGCTGCCGCACCCCGCCGTGATCGGCGCGGTGCACGCGTTCGGCGCGTCGTTCGAGGTCGCCTCGCGCGGCGAGCTCGACCTGCTCGAGCGCCAGGGCGTGCCGGTCGACGGATGCCTGCACACCCACCCCGTGAAGAGCGTGGCCGACATCACGAGCGCGTACCTGCGCGGCATCCGCACCTTCGTCGTCGACAGCCCCTCGGAGGTCGGCAAGTTCGCGGGACTGCCCACGGACGACCTCGGCGTGCTCGTGCGGCTGTCGTTCCCGAACCCGGGCGCGAAGTCCGACCTGTCGTCGAAGTTCGGCGTGGCGCCCGAGGACGCGGCCTCGCTCGTCGAGCGATGCATCGCCTCGCGGCTTCCGGTGCGCGGGTTCACGTTCCACGTCGGCAGCCAGACCACGTCGGCCGAGCCGTGGCGCCGTGCGATCGCGACGACGCTGCAGCTCATGCGGACGCTCGAGGCGCGCCACGGCATCCGCTTCGAGATGCTCGACCTCGGCGGCGGGTTCCCGGTCGCGTACGACGAACCGGTGCCGTCGCTCGCGGCGCTGGCCCGCGGCGTCCGCTCGGCCCTCGCCGCCGTGCCGGCGCGCATGCGCGTCGTCGTCGAGCCCGGTCGCTTCGTCGCGGCGCCCGCCATGACGCTCGTGACCCGCGTGATCGGCACCAACGACCGGGCCGACGGACGCTGGCACTACCTCGACGAGGGGCTGTACGGGGCGTACTCGAACATCCCCGCCGAGGACGTGCACGCGCTCGTGTTCGCGGCCGCCGAGCTCGGCGTGCAGCCGGTCGGCGACGACGCCGCGGAGCGCGCGACCCGGCGCATCCTCACGCGCACGCGCGTGCCCGTGACGCTCGCCGGGCCGACGTGCGACAGCGTCGACGTCATCGCGCGGCGGCTGCCGCTCCCGCCGCTCGCCGACGGCGACCTGCTCGTGTCGCCCATGATGGGCGCCTACACGTGGGCGACCGCGACCGGGTTCAACGGCATCGCGCCGACCCCGGTCGTGGTGCTCCCCCGCGCCTGACGCGCCATCCGCATCCGCCCCCGCCTACACGAGCGAGTCGCGCCAGGCCGCGTGCAGCGCCGCGAACCGGCCCGTGCCGCCGATGAGGTCGGCGGGCGCGCCGTCCTCGACGATGCGGCCGTGCTCCATGACGAGCACGCGGTCGGCGATCGCGACCGTCGAGAGGCGGTGCGCGATGATCACGGCGGTGCGGTCGGCCAGCAGGGTCTGCAGGCCCTCCTGCACCATGCGCTCGCTCGGGATGTCGAGCGAGCTCGTCGCCTCGTCGAGGATCAGCACCGCGGGGTCGGCGAGGAACGCGCGCGCGAACGAGATCAGCTGCCGCTGTCCCGCCGACACGCGGCCACCGCGCTTGTTCACGTCGGTGTCGTACCCGTTCGGCAGGCCCTCGATGAACTCGTGCGCACCGACGGCCTTCGCCGCGGCGACGATCTCGTCGGGCGTCGCGTCGGGCTTGCCGAGCGCGATGTTGTCGGCGACCGACCCCGAGAAGAGGTACGCCTCCTGCGTGACCATGACGATCGCGCGGCGCAGGTCCTTCGGGTGCATCCGGCGGAGGTCGACGCCGTCGAGCTCGACGACGCCGTCGCTCGGGTCGTAGAACCGGGCGATGAGCTTCGCGAGCGTCGACTTGCCGGCACCGGTCGAGCCGACGAGCGCGATCGTCTGCCCCGCCGGGATGTCGAGGTCGAACCTCGGCAGTACGACGCGGTCGCGCGTGTACGCGAACTCGACGCCCTCGAACCGCACGCGGCCGTCGGCGTTCCACAGGTCGACCGGATCGGCCGGGTCGGGCACGCTCGGCTGCTCCTCGAGCACGCCCGAGATCTTCTCGAGCGCCGACGCGGCGGACTGGTACGAGTTGTAGAACATCGCCAGCTCCTCCATCGGGTCGAAGAAGCGCTTGGTGTAGAGCACCGCGGCGAGCAGCACGCCCACCTCGAGCGCGCCGTCGACCACCCGGAAGCCGCCGATCAGCAGCACGGCCGCGACCGCGATGTTGCCGATGAGCGCGAGCGACGGGTTGTAGATCGCGAACAGGCCGAGCACGCGCGCGTTCACGTCGCGGTAGTCCTCGGTGAGCTCGCCGAACTCGCGCTCGTTGCGGCGCTCCGTGCGGAACGCCTGCACCGCGCGGATGCCCGTCATCGTCTCGACGAACTGCACGATGAGCTTCGCGCTCGCGACGCGCGAGCGGCGGAAGAGGTGCTGCGAGCGCACCTGGAACCAGCGCGTGAGCAGCGCGAGCGGCAGCAGCGTCGCCACGAGCACGAGACCCGAGATCCAGTCGAGCCACACGAGCGCGATGGCCGTGAACACCATGTAGAGCACGCCGCGCACGAGCTGGTTGATGCCCTCGTCGAGCAGCTCCCGGATCGCGTCGAGGTCGCTCGTCTGCCGCGAGATGATGCGCCCCGACGTGTACGACTCGTGGAACTCGAGCGAGAGCTTCTGCGTGTGCAGGAACACGCGCGTGCGCAGGTCGATGAGCACGGCCTGGCTGATGCGCGCGGCCAGGCGGATGTACCAGGCGATCAGGAACGCGCCGATCGCGCCGGTCACGACGTACGCGAGGCCGGCGAGGGCGACGGGCATCCAGTCCTGTTGGGCGAGCGCCGGCAGGCCCTGGTCGATGCCGTACGCGATGAGGGCGGGGCCGGCGACCTGCGCGCCCGTCGACACCACGATGATCGCCATCGTGAGCCACAGCTGCGCGCGCACGGGGTGCAGCAGCGATCCGAGCAGGCGCAGGCTGCGGCCGCGGAGCTGGCGCGACTCCGCCTTGGTGTACTCGTGGCGCTCCTCGCCCTGCACGCCGTTCACGGTGCTCATCGGATCGCCTCCTTCCGTTCGGCCTGTTCGGCCCCCTCGGCCGGTTCGCCGGGTTCGCCCGGCTGCTCCGGCTGGTCGTCATCGATGCGGTCGGATGCCTCGGCCTGCACGCGTCGCTCCTCGTCCTCCAGGCTCGAGATCACGAACCGGTAGTGGTCGGACTCGTGGAGCAGCTCGGAGTGGGTGCCGACCGCGGTGATGCGGCCGTCCTCGAGGAGGGCGACGCGATCGGCGAGCATGACCGTCGACGGTCGATGCGCGACGATCAGCGCCGTGGTGGACGAGAGCACCGTGCGCAGCGCGGCCTCGACCTTCGCCTCGGTCGCGACGTCGAGCGCCGACAGCGGGTCGTCGAGCACCAGCACCGCCGGCTTGGCCGCGACGGCGCGAGCGAGCGCGAGCCGCTGGCGCTGGCCGCCCGAGAGGCTCATGCCCTCCTCGCCGACCTTGGTGTCGACGCCGTCGGGCAGCCCGTACGCGAAGCCGGCCTGTGCGATGCGCAGCGCCTCGTCGAGCACGTGCTCGGCCCGGGCCGCGACATCCGGGTCGGATGCCGCGTGGCCGGTCAGCTCGGGACGGCCGAGCAGCACGTTCTCGCGCACCGACGCCGAGAACAGCGTGGCATCCTCGAACGCCATCGCGATGTGCCGACGGAGCTCCTCGCGCGTGAGCGCGCGCACGTCGACGCCGTCGAGCGTGACCGAGCCCGACGTCACGTCGTAGAGACGCGTCGCGAGCGCCGTCATCGTGGTCTTGCCCGAGCCGGTGAGGCCGACGAGCGCCATGGTCTCGCCCGGCTCCAGCACGAGGTCGACACCGTCGAGCAGGTCGCGGAAGCGCTCGGGCGAGTCCTGGTAGCGGAAGTGCACGTCGTGGAACGCGAGCTCACCGAGCGGACGCTCGATCGACGCCGGACGCTCGGGGTCGGTGATCGTGTTCTCGCTGTCCATGATGTCGAAGAACCGGTCGGTCGCCGTGCGGGCGTCGAGCGAGAAGGCGAGCAGGAACCCGATGGACTCGATCGGCCAGGCGAGCACGGCCGCGGTCGCGAAGAACGCGACGAGCTGGCCCACCGTGAGCTGCCCCTGCGACGCGAGCCAGACACCGAGTACGAGGCAGATCGCGAGCGCGACCGCGGGGACGATGAGGATCCACACCCAGATGTCGGCGTCGAGGCGCGCCTTCTCCATCTCGGTCGACCGCAGCCGCTCGGCCTGCGCACGGAAGGAGCTCAGCGCGTGCTTGCCCCGGCCGAACGCCTTCAGCACGCGGATGCCGTGCACCGACTCCTCGACCGCGGTGGCGAGGTCGCCCGACTGGTCCTGGCTGCGCCGCGACACCTCGGAGTACCGGCCCTCGAATCGGTAGCCCACGACCCAGAGCGGCACCGAGCACGCGAGGAACACGAGGCCGAGCATCCAGTTCATCGAGATGAGGATGACCGCACCCACGACGAGCACGAGCAGGTTGCCCACGAGCAGCACGAGGCCGAACGCGAGCCAGCGGCGGATGAGGCCGAGGTCGGTCACCGCGCGCGAGAGCAGCTGGCCGCTCGGCCAGCGGTCGTGGAAGCTCACGGGCAGGTCCTGGAGCTTCGCGTAGAGCGCGTCGCGCATGCGCGCCTCGACGTGCGTGGTCGGCCCGAGCACGAGCCAGCGGCGCAGCGCGAACATCGCGGCCTCGCCGGCGCCGAGCGCGAGCACCAGCAGCGAGAGCGGCACGACCGCGTCGCGGTCGCCGTCGGCGAGCGGTCCGTCGACGATCGACTCGAGCACCTGCGGGATCGAGAGCGCGATGAGCTGCGCGACCAGGTACGCCGCCATGCTGCCGAGGATGGCGGGCATCGCGGGGCCGACGTATGCGCGCAGGCGCAGCAGGGCGCGCACCGTGCCGGTGCGCTGCGCGTGGGGAGGGTGGGAGTGGTGGGTGGCGGTCACGCCGGTTCCTTCCGGGAAGCGCGACGGGTCGCGTCGATGCGGACCTCGTCGAGGAGAACGCGAGAGCGGCGCGCGGGATTCCGCGCGCGGAGATGCGGGGACGATGGGCCCCGCGGGAAGCGGCCGGCATCCCGCCGGCAGGACGGTGCCGGAGCTAGGCGGCGACGACCGTGGCGTGGGCGGCGACGGACGTCGGGACGAGCGGACCGAACGCCGCGACCGAGCGGGCGGGGTAGTCGGTGGTCTGCATGTCGTCCTCCTGCGTCGTCGTCGTCACGAACCCACGGCTTCCCGGATGGTTCCCCGAGCGGCCAGCCCTTCAGATTATGGGTTCGCCGCAGTGCCGCGCAAGACCGAATCGCCGGATGCCCGCACCGCGACGGTTCGCGGGATCCTTCAGCGCACGCGCACCGACAGGCACGTGACGCAGCCCTCGAGCTTCTCGAACTCGCTGATGTCGACCGTCACGACGCGGTAGCCGAGACCGGACAGCAGCTCGGCCGTGCGCGGGGCCGAGGACGACATGAGCAGCGTCTCGTCGGAGAGCACCACGACCGCGACGCCCTCTGGCTCGGGCACCGGCAGGAACCGCGGGAACAGCGTCGTGGTCTCGAGGAGGTCGGGGTCGCCGATGACGGTGCCGTCGGGCAGCGCGGTGACCACGCTCTTCAGGTGCAGCGTCTTCGTGACCGGCACGGCGACGACGGTGTAGCCGAGCGGTACGAGGATGGCGCGGAGCTGGCGGATGCCCTCGGAGTTCGTGCGCGTCGACGCGCCGACGTAGACGATGTCGCCGACCTTGAGCACGTCGCCGCCGTCGAGGGTGCCCGGTGCGGTGATCTGCGCGAGCGAGACCCCCGGCATCGCCCGGACGGCGCGCGCGACGGCGTCGATCTCGGGCTTGCGCGAGTCGGCGCCGGGGTTGGCGAGCACGGCGTGGTCGCCGAAGAAGATCACGGTGTCCTCGATGAAGACCGAGTCGGGAAGGTCGGGGGCCGCGTCGACCTCGACGGTGTCCCAGCCCTCGGCGACGAGCGCGGCGCAGTAGTGGTCCCACTGCTCGTCGGCCTTGGCCTGGTCGATGGGGCGCCGCTCGATGTGGGTCAGCTCGCCCTCGTCGAGGTTCGATGCGGGGATGCGCACGAGCGCGACATGGCGGGTGACCGAGCGCGAGCGATGGCGCAGCACCGCACGCGCGATGCGGGGGGCGAGGAAGACCTCGGCGAGGACCGCCGCGAGGATGAACACGAGGTTCACGCCGACGAGCGTGCCGAGCAGGAGCGAGAAGACCTCGGCCGTGACCGCGACGCCCGACAGGAGCACGTTCACGCTCGCGGCGAGCATCGTCGCGAGCACCGCCGACGTCAGGCCGACCAGGAGGGCGAGGAACCAGGCGCGCAGCGCACCGGCGGCGTTCGCGACGCACAGCAGGGCCCACAGCACGACCGCCGCGAGCGAGAAGTACGGCACGGCCTGGCCGAGGATGACCGGGTTCTGCCCCTGCGCGATGAACGTCGCCAGCACGCCTCCGGCGAACGCGACGAGCGCGACCACGGCCGCCGAGCCGAGGGCCGCGAACGAGCGTCGCGCCACGGACGCCTGCGAGTGGGTTCGGTCGGGGATGGCCGGGGGACGTGTCGCAGGGGGCGTCATGGGCATGAGCCTATCGGCCCGGTCGCACCCGGCCGGACGGCGCCGGACCCGCCCCGGCACCGTCCGGCCGCGGAGTCAGCGCGCGGCCTCCAGGCGGGTCTGCGCGAGTCGCTCGGCGGCCTCGAGCGTCGTGATGCCGGCGCTGTCCGCGTCGCGGAGCACCGCGCCGACGACGTCGCCGATTCCGGCGATCCGGTGGTCGAGTTCCTCCTGGCCGATGCCGGGCGCCGACGCGAGGTCGAGGTAGACGACCCCGCCGGCGTTGACCACGAAGTCGGGCGCCCAGGCGATGCCGCGCTGCCGCAGCATCCGGGCCACGTCGCGCTCGGCGAGCTGGTTGTTCGCGGCGCCGACGACGGCACGCACGCGCAGCTCGTCGACGACCTCCGGGGTCAGCACGCCGCCGAGGCCGCAGGGCACGAACACGTCGGCCTCGACGCGGTGCGCGTCTGCGGGGGCGACCCAGGCGGCGCCGAGCTCGTCGGCGAGCGCGCGCTTGGACTCCGCGACATCGGTGACCGTCAGGCGGGCGCCGCCCGCGGCGAGCGCCCGGGCGAGCCGTCCGCCGACCTGGCCGAGACCCGCGACGACGAAGTGGCGGCCGGCCACGTCGCGCGAACCGAACACGTGGTCGAGCGTCGCGAGGATGCCCGCGTGCACGCCTGCGGCCGTGGCATCCGCCGGCTCGCCCACGCCGCCCTGCTCGGCGGGCAGGCCGCACACGTGCTCGGTGCGCTCGTGCACGAGGGCCATGAGCTCGGCGCTCGTGCCGACGTCCTCCGCGGTCATGTACGCGCCGCCGAGCGACTCGACGGCGTCGCCGAGGTCGAGCATGGCGTCGTGGCGACGCGCCTCGTCGAGGGTCTCGCCCGCGGGGATGCAGACGACCGACTTGCCGCCGCCGCGAGCGAGCCCGGCGGCCGCGTTCTTCAGCGTCATGGCCTGCGAGAGGCGCAGGGCGTCGGCGAGCGCGTCGGTCCAGTGCTCGTACTGCCAGACGCGGGCGCCGCCGAGCGCCTGGCCGAGCGCGGTGCTGTGCACCGCGACGATGATCGTGAGCCCGGATCGGGGACCTCGCGTGATGAGCACGCGTTCGTGGTCTGGCGCGTCGACGGGCAGTTGGGCGTGGACCTCGGGTGCGGAGGCCGGGGCGGGGACGGGGGCGTCCATGATCGTCATCGATCGTTCTCCTTGTTCATCGCCTTGTGGGCGCGGCTGTGCAGGCGCTTCGTGGGCGCCCTCACCTCAAGCGTACCGCCGACCGGATGCCTCGGCTCGCGCCTCGCGGATCGGCACAGATCGGCGGATATACGATCCGGCGCGCCGGCATGCGCGGCCGAATCGCGGCGCGCCGGATCGTATATCCGCAGACCTGGACGAGGCCGGTCGACCGGAGGGCGGCTCGGCGGTTAGTGGAAGAAGTGACGCTCGCCGGTGAAGTACATGGTGACGCCGGCGGCCTTCGCGGCCGCGACGACCTCCTCGTCGCGCACCGATCCGCCGGGTTGCACGACGGCCTTCACGCCCGCGTCGAGCAGGATCTGGAGGCCGTCGGCGAAGGGGAAGAAGGCGTCGGATGCCGCGACCGACCCGGCCGCGCGCTCCCCGGCCCGCTCGACGGCGAGCTTGCACGAGTCGACGCGGTTGACCTGTCCCATGCCGACGCCGACCGACGCGCCATCCGTTGCCAGGAGGATCGCGTTGGACTTCACGGCCCGGCAGGCGCGCCACGCGAACTCGAGGTCGGCGAGCGTCGCCTCGTCGACGGGCTCGCCCGCGGCGAGCGTCCACTCCGAGGCCGGGGCGAACGAGCGATCGGCCTGCTGCAGGAGGAGCCCGCCCGACACCTGCCGGATCTCGGTGATCGGGGGCGTGAACCCCTCGGGCAGGCGCAGCAGGCGGATGTTCTTCTTCTGCGTGAGCACCTCGACGGCCTCGGCGTCGAAGCCGGGCGCCACGAGCACCTCGGTGAAGATGCCGGCGACCGTCTCGGCCATCTCGCGCGTGACCGGGCGGTTCGCGGCGATCACGCCGCCGAACGCCGAAACGGGGTCGCACTCGTGCGCGCGACGGTGGGCGTCGGCGATCGGGTCGGCGGCGCCGGATGCCGCGACGGCGATGCCGCACGGGTTGGCGTGCTTGATGATCGCCACGGCCGGCGCCTCGAAGTCGTACGCGGCCCGCACCGCGGCATCCGCGTCGACGTAGTTGTTGTACGACATCTCCTTGCCGTGAAGCTGCTCGGCCTGGGCGATGCCGGGCCGGCCGCCGACGGCGGAGTAGCGCGCGGCCTTCTGGTGCGAGTTCTCGCCGTACCGGAGGTCGGCGTCCTTCGTCCAGGCGGCACCCACCCACGCGGGGAACGGCGACTCCTCGACGGCCTGGTCGGGTGCGACGACGCTGCCGATCCACGAGGCCACCGCGATGTCGTACGTCGCGGTGTGGCGGAACGCCTCGCGGGCGAGGTCGCGGCGCTGCGCGAGCGTCGTGCCGCCCGCACGCACCGCCGAGACGAGCTCGTCGTACCGGTCGGGCGAGACGACGACGGCGACGTTGGCGTGGTTCTTGGCCGACGCGCGCACCATGGCGGGCCCGCCGATGTCGATCTGCTCGACGACGGCGTCGGGCTTCGCGCCCGACGCGACCGTCGCGACGAACGGATAGAGGTTGACTACTACGAGCTCGAACGGCTTGATCGCGAGCCCGGCGAGCTCGCGCTCGTGGTGCTCGAGCCGGAGGTCGGCGAGCAGGCCCGAGTGCACGCCGGGGTGCAGCGTGCGCACGCGGCCGTCGAGGTGCTCGGGGTAGCCGGTCACGTCGGCGACCTGCGTGACGGGCAGGCCGGCGTCGGCGATCGCCTTGGAGGTGCCACCCGTCGAGACGATCTCGACGCCCGCCTCGACGAGGGCCGCGGCGAGCTCGACGAGTCCGGTCTTGTCGCTCACGGCGATGAGCGCGCGGCGGACGGGGACGACGTCGCGGTCGCGGTAGAGGCTCGGGTCGATGCCGGCTCCGCTCATCGGGCGAACTCCTTCAGGTCGAGGTGCGAGTTGGCGATGTCGAGCACGGCCTGGATGAGCAGGCGCCGCTCGACGGGCTTGATGCGGTCGTGGAGGGTGGTCTCGGTGTCGCCGGGCAGCACGGGCACGCGCTCCTGCGCGATGATCGGGCCGCCGTCGACGGAGTTGTCGACGACGATGAGGCTCGCGCCGGTCTCGGTGACGCCCGCGGCGATCGCCTCGCGCACGCCGTGCGCGCCCGGGAACTCGGGCAGGTACGCGGGGTGCGTGTTGACGAGGTGGGGACTGAACGCGTCGACCACCGCGGGCGGCACGAGTCGCATGAGCCCGGAGAGGATGACCAGGTCGGGCTCCCACCGGCGCACCTGCTCGATGAGCGCCTCGCCCCACGCCTCGCGGGAATCGTAGGCGGTGAACGGCACGGTGAACGCGGGGATCCCGAACTCCTCGCCGAGCGCGAGCCCTTCCGCGTCGCGGTCGGCGCCGATCGCGACGACCCGGGCGGGGAACTCGGCGTCCTCCGACGCCTCGAGGAGCGCGCGGAGGTTCGATCCCGTGCCCGAGATCAGCACGACGAGCTTCAGCACCCTACGAGGGTACCGGGCGCGCGGCCGAGCGGATGACACGGGGGCGGCCGCTCATCCGAGCGACCCTGCCGAACATCAGCGGGTGCGGCTCCCCCGCACGAGCCCGTCGAGCGGCTCGGTCTCGTCGGATGGGCCCGTCACGGGGGGCTGCGTCGGCGCCGACGGCGCGGCCGACGCGCGATCCGGCTCCGGTTCGTCCGCATGCCGGGCGCGCGAGCGCGCCGCGAACGCCCCGGCCACCGCGCCGACCGCGACGCTCGCCGAGGCGGACGCCGCGACGAGGAGCGCGTCGGGGCCCACCTCCGCGAGCCGGCCCGGTCCGACCGCGCCGGCCGACGCCGCGGCGAGCGCCCCGAGCACGATGCCGGCGACCGCGCCCGCGCCCAGCCCGACGGCGAGCGTCGCCCACCACGTCTCGTCGCGTCGCTCGGGCACCGACCGGGCGACGAGGACGGCGCCGCCGAAGCCGAGCAGCACGGGCAGCGCGAGCCAGAGGACCCCGAGCGGCGCACCCTCGGCGGGCAGCGCGCCGAGCAGCGGCAGGCCGGGGACGGGTCCGATGAGGGTCACGCCCGGCGACACGGTCGTGCCCGCGCCGAGGGCGAAGCCCGGGCCGAGCAGCCACGCCGCCGCCCAGACGACGAGGTTCGGCAGGAGGGCGAGCTCGGCCAGCGTGATGGCGATGCCGCCGTCGACGCCGGCCGCGAGCGCCTGGTGGAGTCCCACGATCGTGGGGTACTCGACCACGATGCGCACGGTCACGAGCACGGCCGCGACGGCGACGACGCCGAGGGCGGATCCGAGGCCGATCCGCACGGCGGACCGGATGCCCGCGCGGCCCAGGCGGGGCACGGCGTCGACGCGCCGGCGCAGGGCGCTCGTCGTGGCATCCGTCGCCCAGCCGCCGTGCGTGAACGCGATGGCGATGCCGACGACGACGCCCGCCGCCATGACGAGCGCGGGCAGCGCCGCGCCCTGCCAGACCACCGGCTGGGCGATCGGGGTCGCGGCCGCCAGCGCCAGTGCGGCGCCGATCAGGCCCGTGACGACCGTGGCCGAGGCGGCCCCGACGATGGGCGTGCCGCTCGCCGACGCTCGGCGGCCGATCCGCACGCCGAAGGCGAAGGTGAGCAGCGCGAATCCGAGCAGCGGGATCGTGATCGCGAACGGCTCGTCTGCGCCGGCGAGGCCGAGGCCCAGCGCGGTGACCTCGTCGAGGTGCACCGCCAAGTCGACGCCGTGGCCGAGCAGCCAGGCGTCGGCCGCGGCGCGGAAGAACGCGTCGAGCGGCGCGGCGAGGCCGAAATGCGTCGCCCACAGCACCATGAGCGGCACGAGCGCGATGCCGTACCCGACGAGCGCGGAGACGGTGGCCTCGAGTGCAGCCAGCAGGGCGATCGTCGTGCGTTGCATCGCACTCGACCTTACGCCCCGCTCGGGGGTCAGCCGGCAGGACGTGCGGAGTCGACGCGACGCAGTGCCTCGTCGACCTCGGCCGGAGTCGCACCCGGCGTCGACCCGGCGGCGTCCACCACGACTTCGTCCGGCACCTCGGCCGCCACGACCGCCGGCGGGCGGCGCAGCAGTTCGACGATCAGCACGGCGACGAGCGAGAGCACGACCGTCCACACGACCGTCGACACCTCGAGCGGGCGCGAGGCGAGCAGCACGAGGGCGGCGATCACCGCGATGGCGGCGTACACGGCCACGCGGTAGCGGTGCAGGCCCTCGCCGAACCGGCCGGTCGTGATGCCGTGCTCCTCGGCACTGCGGCGGATCGCGCCGAACCCGTCGTCGGCGAACCCCCGCACCGCCCGCGCCGGACGCCACGTCCCGGACAGCCACGCGATGAGCGCGACGGCGATCGCGAGCACGATGAACGCCGCGGTGGTCGAGACCATGAGCTCGGTCAGCCCGTCGTAGAGCGACTCCGCCGTCCCGGCGGGCATGATCGACGGGCTCACCGTGCCGACGAAGAACAGGCGGCCGGTGCCGAAGCCCGCGAGCGTGATGAGCATGGTGAGCGCGAGGCCGCCGGCGGTCCAGACGAGTGCGGCACTGCGGCGCTTGGCGACGAGCACGCCCGCGATCAGCAGCGCGAGGACGACGAACGGCAGCCAGGTGCCGACGGCGACGGCGAGCGTGTAGACGGTCTGCACCAGCACGAGGGAGTCGGCCTGTGCGACGACCACGCTGCGCTCGATGACCGGGATGGCGGACGCGAACCCGACGCCCTGTTGCTCGAGTCGATCCTTCACTGCCTCGATGACTGGCCCGAGCTGCACGCTGAGCGTGCCCTCGGGCCCGATCTCGAGCGCGGCGTCGGGGTCGCCCTGCAGTGCGGCGGTGAACTGGCGATGGCTCGCTCGAAGCGCCGCCGCCCAGACGTCGGCGAAGGCGTCGGACGTGACCACGCGGTCGACCGCGGTGCCGACGAGCCGGCTGAGCCCCTCTGCGGCAGGGCCCTCGAGGAGGCCCAGCGCGTTCTCCGCGCGCGGCGGCAGGTCGAGGCTGCGGATGCCGTCGAAGACGTCCTTGGTGAGCGCCGGGATGTCGACCTCCTCCTCGATCGCCGTGGTCACCTGATCGGCGATGTAGACCTGCACGTCCGGGTCCTCGGCGAGCGGGGCGAACGTGGCGACGAACCGGTCGGTGTCCACGAGCTGCAGGCGCGCCCATGCGCTCACGAGCGCGACGGGCGCGAGGAGCAGCCCGACGATCACGAGTGCGACGGCCGCGATCGTGCGGCCTCGATGGCGCTTCGCGCGTGCGGTGGGGGCGGATGTCGCGGCGCCGACGCCCGAGACATCCGCTGTCGCCGTCGCCCTGAGGCTCGCATTCTCGGCCTCGAGCGCCGCGATGCGGGCGCGCAGGTCGGTCTCGGTGCTGGTCGGATCGGTCATGGCGGACTCCCCCGTCGTCGGACGCCTCGCTGCCGACGATAACGGCGCCGGCGCACGCGAGTGGGACGATGGTCCCGCGACGCCGTCCCAGCTCAGTGCACGAACGCCTTGAGGACGATCATCGCCACGCCGAAGCCGGCCGTCGCGAGCGAGCCGAGCACCTGCATGAGGACGCTCGCACCGCGTCGGCGGAACGCGATGAAGCCGAGCACCGCGAGCACCCCCACGCAGACCCACAGCGCGCTCCAGAGCGCGGCGGAATCGGGCACGGCGCGCGTGGC
>DASTQT010000091.1:0-4595 GCA_035761605.1 Agromyces sp.
TTCCTGGTCCCGAGGCGGTGAGGGGGCCTCAGGCGGCGGGATCGAGTGCGGATGTCCGGGTCGCTCCCGGCCTCAGTGGGCGAGCGTCGGCGTGCGGTGGTAGCCGTCGCGACGGAACTGGATCACCGCGGCGACCGTGGCCCACACCGAGATGAGGCCGAGCACGAGCATGGTGGCGAACATTCCGCACCTCCTTTCTGATGTGTATGGATGCGAGCGTGGTCGCTAAGGCACAGGCGTGCCATCGGGATTTGTGCGTATTCCGAGGCTGTCGGATGCTGCGGCGCGCGTCGTCAGCGCGATCACGGAATCCGGGACGGGCGTCCCCGCAGGGGTCAGCCCTGAGGCGATCGGAGTACCCCACCGCCGCTCGAGGGGCACGACGCCGGCCCACGCCGAGTGGTCCTCGCCGTCGCCGGGCTCCTCCGACGGGCCGCCGGCGCGCTGCTTCATGACGACGTCGTCGAGCGCGAGCCGGAGCACGCGCGTGGCGGCGACCTCCTTGCGGAGCATGCCGCGCACCTCGGCGGGCCGGCCGGGCATGAGCCGTTCGGAGAGCGCGAGCAGCGCGCCATCCGTCTCGTCCGCGGGGACCGGCTCGAGCACGCCCTGGATCGTCGCGCTGCGGTAGTTCATCGAGCTGTCGAAGAGCGAGCGCGCATAGACGAGGCCGTCGAGCGCCGTCACCGAGAAGGCGACGGGCAGGCGAGCGGATGCCGCGCGCAGGGCGAATCCCCCACCGGTCGAGCCGTGCAGCACCACGTGCCCGCCCACCCGGGCGTACCCCATGGGCACGATGACCGGCACGCCGTCGACCGCGACCGCGAGGTGCCCGACGAGCTCGGAGTCGAGCAGTTCGTGCAGGGCGAGGTGGTCGGTGGTCTGCCGGTCGGGCATACGGCGGATGCGGCGTGCGGGAGCGGCTGCGGCGGGGGTCGCGGTCGTGGTCATGCTGTTCAGTGTGCGGCCGACGCTGGTATGGTGAGCAGACCAGTTCCAGCGCATAGCGCCAGTCCAGTCGGATGACCCGAAGAGGTGTCGCAATGGATGGTCCGCTGCTCGTGATCGACCGTGACGACGCGCGCCCGCTCGGCGCCCAGCTCGTCGAGGGCCTGCGCCGCGGCATCCTCGACGGACGACTGCAGGCAGGCGACCCCGTGCCGTCGACGCGCTCGCTCGCGACCGAGCTCGGCGTCGCCCGCAGCTCGGTCGTCGCCGCGTACGAGCAGCTCGCGGGCGAGGGCTACCTCGAGATGCGGCAGGGCGCACCCACCCGCGTCGCGTCCGTGGTCGTCGAGGAGCGGGCGCAGCACGCGTCCCCAGACCGACCCGCAACCGGGTCTCGGGACGCCGCTTCGCGGCTCCTCGACCAGCACCAGCCGGCCGCTGCTTCGCGGCTCCTCGACCAGCACCAGCCGGCCGCCGCTGCGGGGCTCCTCGACCCGCAGCAGCCGGACGCCGCCGCGCTCGACCTGCGGCCCGGCCGGCCGTCGACCGCGCGGCTGGACGAGCGCGCATGGCGGGCGGCATGGCGACAGGCGGCCCGGCTCGCGGTGCCGGGCGACACCGCGCCGCGCCTCGGCGCCTCCCGACTGCGCGCCGAGATCGCCGATCACCTGCGGCACGCGCGCGGCGTGACCTGCACGCCCGAGGACGTCGTCGTCACGGCGGGCACGAGCGACGCGGTCGCACTGCTCGCCTCGGCGCTCCGCATGCTCGTCGACGGCACCCCGCGGGTCGCGGTCGAGCATCCCGGCTACCCGTCGGCGCGGCGGGTGCTCGAGCGGCGCGGTGCGCTCGCCACCGTGCCCGTGCCCGTGGACGGCGACGGCATCGACGTGACGGAGCTCCGCGACATCCGGCCCGCCCCGCACGCGGTCATGGTGACGCCGAGCCACCAGTACCCCCTCGGCGGCCGGCTGCCTGTGGCGGCGCGCCTCGGACTGCTCGAGTGGGCCGCGGCATCCGGCGCCGTGATCATCGAGGACGACTACGACAGCGAGTTCCGCCACGTCGGCGCGCCGCTGCCCGCGCTCGCGTCGCTCGACCGCGGCGGCCGGGCGGTGCTCGTCGGCAGCTTCTCGAAGGTGCTGACGCCGTGGCTGCGGCTCGGATACCTCGTGTTGCCGGCCGATCCCGCGCTGCGGGCCGCCGTCGTGGCCGTCCGCGACGACGAGGTCTGCCCCGTGCCCGGCATCGCACAGGAGGCCGGCGTCGAGCTGCTCGCGACGGGCGCCGTTCGGCGGCACATCGCCGCGGCGCGACGCGACTACGCGCACCGCCGCAAGCTCGTGCTCGCCGAACTCTCCGGCGTCGCCGGCGCGCCGCTCTCGGGCCTCGACGGCGGCCTGCACGCCGTCGTCGCGCTGCCGTCGCACGACGTCGCGGCGCGTGTCGTCGCCCGGCTGGCCGACGACGGCGTGCTCGTGTCGCCGCTGTCGGACTACTCCGCGGTGCCCGGCGAGGGTCCGTCCGGCATCGTGCTCGGGTACGCGTCGCCGCCCGACGCGCGACTCGCCGACGCGCTCGCGCGCGTGCGCGCCGCGATCGAACGCGAGCTCGCGGCATCCGCCGCCTGAGCCCTGTACGCGGAACCCGTCGGATCGGTAGCCTGAGCGCGTCGCGGTCCCGAACGCCGCGGCGAAACGGGGGCGGGATGCGTCATCGGCGACCCGGAACAGCTGCGAGCCTGCTCGCGGCCGGTCTGCTCGCACTCGTCGGCACGCTCACGCTGCTCGCGGGCTGCGCCCCGCCCGCGGTCGTCGAGGCGGCGCCGGTCACGGTGACCGCGACCGTCACCGCGACGGCGACCGTGACCGTCACGCCCGCGCCGCCACCACCCGACCCGGCGGCTCCGCCCGCGCCCGACCCGGTGCCGAACGCGCCCGCACCCGTCTACGAGTGGGGGCCCGCGATCGACGACGGACCCCGGCCCGGCGCGTCCGGCACGCCCGAGCTCGACGCGGCCGGCGAGCCCGAGCGGTACACGATCGTCGCGGGCGACAGCTTCTTCGACGTCGCGCAGCGATTCAACCTGCCGCAGCAGCAACTGCTCCGCATGAACCCGCAGATCTACGATTTCGGGGAGACGGTCTACATCGGACAGGTGCTCAACCTCGACTGGCAGAAGACGGGAGTCGGGTGAACGAAATCGTCACGCTCGAACCGTGGAGCCCGTGGCCCCTCGTGTTCCCCGCGCTCGTGCTGCTCGCCGGCGCGGCCGTGTCGATCATCGGCACCCGCCGCCGCAACAAGCCGCTCCGCGAGTCCGGGTACGTCGCGATCGTGTTCGGCGCCCTCGCCGCAGGGGCCATGACGTACTCGATGTCGGGCATCTGGGACGTGGAGCAACGCACCGCCGCGCTCGTCGCGCTCGGGTACGAGTCGCCGACCTTCTCCGCGAGCACCGGCCTCTCGACCGGCGAGGTTCCGCCGATCGCGTTCCAGGCGATCCGCGACGGCGAGCGCGTCCGCGGCGTGCTCGTGTCGGTCGGCGACGATCAGTGGGAGGTCCGCGAGATCGCGGAAGACGACGACGGGGAGTGACCCGGTGCCGTCGTCGGGCGCGCGTCGCGCCATCCGCCGACCCTGATCGCTGCGAGCGGATGTCGCGACGCGGGCGGTCGGGCGTAGCGTGGAACCCGTGCTGACTCCTCCGGTGACCGAGAAGCGACCGACCGAACGCACCCACCACGGCGATGTGGTGACCGACCACTACGAGTGGTTGCGCGACAAGGACGACCCGGCGGTGGTCGCCCACCTCGAACTCGAGAACGCCTACACCAAGGCGAAGACCAAGCACCTGTCGCTCCTGCAGGAGCAGGTGTTCGAGGAGATCAAGCGCCGCACCAAGGAGACCGACCTCAGCGTGCCGACCCGCGAGGGCGACTGGTGGTACTACTCGCGCACCGTCGAGGGGCTGCAGTACGGCATCCACTGCCGCGTAGCGGTGCGCGGGGCAGACGACTGGGCGCCGCCCGCGATCCCCGAGGACGGCTCGCCGCTGCCCGGCGAGCAGGTGCTGCTCGACGACAACGTCGAGGCCAAGGGACACGAGTTCTTCTCGCTCGGCAGCTTCGACCTCACGGCCGACGGCACGACCATGCTCTACGCGGTCGACGTCGAGGGCGACGAGCGGTACACGATCCGGCTGCGCGACGTGAGCGGCGCCGACCGGGTGCTCGACGACGAGATCCCCGGCACGGCCGCGGGCGCCATGTTCGAGCCGAGCGGGCGGTACCTGTTCTACTCGACCGTCGACGACGCGTGGCGACCCGACACCATCTGGCGCCACGAGGTCGGCACGCCGGCGAGCGCCGACGTGAAGGTCTTCCACGAGCCCGACGAGCGGTTCTGGCTCGGCGTCGGACTCACCCGCAGCCGCAAGTACCTCGTGCTCGAGGCCGGCTCGCACGTCACGAGCGAGTCGTGGCTGCTGGAGGCCGACGACCCCACCGGCGAGTTCCGCGTCGTATGGCCCCGGCGCGACGGCGTCGAGTACGACGTCGAGCACGTCGTGGCGGGCGGGCGCGACAGGTTGCTGATCGTCCACAACGAGGGCGACGCCGTGAACTTCGAGCTCGTCAGCGTCGCCG
>DASTQT010000092.1:0-2690 GCA_035761605.1 Agromyces sp.
AACTACTCGGTGACGGATGCCGGGTCGCGGGCGTTCCACGACTGGATCCGCTCGCCGCTCACCGGCGGCGACCTCGAGGTCGCCGCGCTCTCGCGGCTGTTCCTGCTCGGCCTCGTCGAGGACGCGGGCGAGCGCCGCGACATCCTCGACCACATCATCGAGGAGGTCGAGCGCGAGCTCGCCCAACTCGAGGCCTTCGCCGAGCGGCTCGACGCGCAGGCGACGTCCGTTCCCGAGGGGTACCGCGCGGTGTTCCGCTACCAGCGCGCCACGCTCGACTACGGCCTGATGGCGCACCGCGCGGGCCTCGCGTGGTTCCGCGAGCTCGCGGCATCCGAGGGTGCGTGAGCGACCGGACGTCGTGCGCCGGTCAGGGCCGGGGCGCGTGCGCCTCGAGGAACTGGTAGACCTCGGTCTGGTCGACGCCCGGGAACGTGCCGGTCGGCAGCGCCGCGAGCAGCGAGGTCGGCGTGCGCGCGGCCGGCCACGAGGCATCCGCCCACTTCTCGGACAGCGTCGACGGCGGGCGCCGGCAGCACGACTCGTCGGGGCACTTCGAAACGGCGCGGTGCACGGTTTCCCGCCCGCGGAACCACTTGACGTGCTCGAACGGCACGCCCACCGACACCGAGTACTCGCCCTCCTTGGCCTTCTCGATGCGCGAGGTGCACCAGAACGTGCCCGACGTCGTGTCGGTGTACTGGTACCAGGGGCTGAAGCGGTCCTCGACGTCGAACACCGTGCGGGCCGTCCAGTTGCGGCACACGATCGTGCCCTCGACCGCGCCGAGCGCGTCGGACGGGAAGCGCACCGAGTCGTTCTCGTACGCCTTGATGATGGTGCCCGACTCGTGCACCTTCATGAAGTGAACGGGGATGTCGAGCCTCGCCGTCGCGAGGTTCGTGAACCGGTGCGCGGCGGTCTCGTAGGAGACGGCGAAGTGGTCGCGGAGCTCCTCCATCGAGATGCGGCGCAGGTTCTTCGCCTCGGTGAGGTAGCGCACCGCGGCCTGCTCGGGCAGCAGGATGGCGGCCGTGAGGTAGTTCGTCTCGATGCGCTGGCGCAGGAAGTCGCCGTAGTTCGCGGGCTCCTCGTGGCCGAGCAGGTGCGAGGCGAGCGCCTGCAGGATCGGCGAGCGCGAGTCGCGCGACGGGGACTGCTGCGTGGGCAGGTAGATGCGGCCGTTGTGCTTGTCGGTGACCGAACGGGTCGAGTTCGGCAGGTCGCCGACGTAGTGCAGCGAGTAGCCGAGGTGGCTGGCCATGTCGGCGACGAGCTGGTGCGAGACCGGCCCGCCGGAGTGGCCGACCGCCTCGAGCAGTTCGGCGGCCTTCGCCTCGAGCTCGGGGTAGAAGTTGGCGCGCGCGCGCATCTCGGCGCGCAACTGAGCGTTCGCGCGCCGCGCCTCTTCGGGCGTCGCGGCTCGTTCGCGGTGCAGTCGGTCGATCTCGTTGTGCAGCGCGAGGATCGTCTGCAGCGTCTGGTCGGTCATGCCCTTGGCGACGCGGAACGAGGGCAGGCCGAGCGCGGCGAACACGGGCCCGCGCTGAGCACGTTCGACCGCGATCTCGAGCGCGGCGCGCTCGGACGGCGCGTCGGGGCGCAGCAGCTCGTCGGCGGTCGTGCCGAGCGCGAGCGCGATCGTGCGCAGCATCGACAGCCGCGGTTCGCGCTTGCCGTTCTCGATCGCCGACACCTGGCTCGGGGCGCGGTCGATCGCGGCGGCGAGTTCGCCGAGCGTCATTCCCGCGGCGAGGCGGCGGTCGCGGATGCGGCGGCCGAGCGTGAGCGCGTCGACCTCGTCGGGCGCGGGCTCGGGCGGGGCGCCGATGACGCCGACCGCTCCGACCGCCCGTGCGGGCGCCGCGACGTATGCGGCGGCGAGGGCCGTGGGGCGGGTGCGATCGGCGGTGACCATGCCTCATGCTCACATGAGCGAGCGGATGGCGCAAACAGAAGGATCTCAGAAGTTCCGTTCATGCGTCCGTATTCGCACGATTCATCGAAGATCGAACCCCTGTTCACCGTGAAGAACCGGGGAACTGCTACGACTCGACGGTTCTCAGCGGAGACCCGCGAGGGCCTCGTCGTCCTCCGCTGCCCGAGCTACCGCCAGCCTCTACCTGGCTCGCGCGGTTATACGCCGCGGTTCGAGCCGCCGCAAGACCCTTCCCCGGTCGAGGAGCGTCGACCTAACGTAGCCGAGCACATCCGCCATCGAAACCGTGCCGACGTGCTCGGTATCGGAGAGGAAAGGGGCGAACATGGTGAACACCGCAGGGACCGGCAATCCGGATCTCAAGCAGGAAGCAGGTGCGGCCGGCCATCGGGTCGCCGACACCGCCAAGGAAGAGGCGCGCTCGGTCGCGTCCGAGGCGAAGTTCCAGGTCCGCAAGCTCGCGGATCGCGTCGGGGGCGAGGTCCGCTCGCAGGCCTCGACGCAGCAGCATCGAGCCGCGGGCGGCATCCGCGACGTCGGCTCGCAGTTCTCGGAGATGGCCGCGACGACGACCAGCTCGGGCGTCGCCCGTGACCTCGTCGAGACCGTCGGCGCTCGCGCCGACTCGGTCGCCTCGTGGCTGGACCAGCGCGAGCCGCAGGACCTCCTCGAAGAGGTCAAGCGCTTCGCACGTCGCCGGCCGGGGGTCTTCCTCGCGATCGCCGCGGGTGTCGGGGTCGTCATCGGCCGC
>DASTQT010000093.1:0-3552 GCA_035761605.1 Agromyces sp.
GCGGTTGTAGACCTTGACGAGCAGGTGGTTCTTCTGGTCGAGCGCGCCCTCGACCTTCTGCCGCAGGATGTTCTCGTCGAAGAGGTCCTGCATGCGGATGCCGACGCGGTTGATCTTGTCGGCGTAGGTCGGGCCGATGCCCCGACCGGTCGTGCCGATCTGCCGCTTGCCGAGGAAGCGCTCGGTGACCTTGTCGAGCGTGCGGTGGTACTGCGTGATGACGTGCGCGTTCGCCGAGATGCGCAGCTTGGACGTGTCGACGCCGCGCGCCTCGAGGCCCTCGATCTCCTCGAAGAGCACCTCGATGTCGACCACGACGCCGTTGGCGATCACCGGCGTGACGCCCGGGGTGAGGATGCCGCTGGGCAGCAGGTGCAGGGCGTACTTCTCGTCGCCGACGACGACGGTGTGCCCGGCGTTGTTGCCGCCGTTGAACTTCACGACGTAGTCGAGGCGCGAGGAGAGCAGGTCGGTCGCCTTGCCCTTGCCCTCGTCGCCCCACTGCGCTCCGATCAGTACGACTGCGGGCATGTCAGTCCTCTCCTGCCGCGTCCACGGCGTTCGGTTCGGCGATGGGCTCGCCGGTGCGGGCTTCGGTGCCGACGGCGGGCGCGAACGCCACCGCTCCGGCCCCGACGATGGTGATGAGCTGGGTGGGCGTGAACTCCGACGCGATCCGCGCGGCCGCCTCGGGGTCGGCCGCGGCGAGGTCGGCGGCGGCGCGCTCGGCGCGATCGGAGAGCCCCATCCGTTCGGCGGCGCGACGCTCGGCGTCGAGCGCGCGGAGGTACGCGCGATTCGGTTCCTCGGCCCACGGCACGGGCGCACCGGGTGTCCAGCCGGATGCCGCGAGCTGCTCGCGCGCGAGGTCGACCGCCACGACGGCGTACGCGAACGCGTCGAGCGCGCGCCCCTCGGAGTCGGCGAGGTCGGCCAGCTCGGCCCAGGCGAGCGGTGAGGCCGGGTGCTCGGCGACGACTCCGGCGACATGGCCGCGGTCGGCGTCGGTCAGCGCCTGCCGGACCTCGGGTTCATCGGCGAGCACCGCCTCGTCGCCATGCGGGGTCTGGTCCTGAGTCACACTCAACGGTATCGCATGGGGTTACGGCGGGCCGGGCGCGGCTCAGACGGTCACTGCGGGCTCGGCCCCGGCGAGCGCCGGCCCCAGCCCGAGGTCGACGAGGACCACGCGTCCGGCGAGTCGGGAGGCCGGCGGCAGCAGCAGGCCCGCCTTCACGGCGCCCATCGTGACCGTGACGTCGGCGGGCAGCACGGTCGGGTCGGGCACGCGTCCGTCGTCGGGCGAGATCCCGCTCGGCAGGTCGACGGCGACGACGAGCGGATGGCGCATGCCGGCCGGCTTCTCGGCGTGCCCGCGTTCGGCGAGCCGCTCGAGCACGCGCGCGACGACGTCGCGGGCCCGGCCCCGCAGCGCGGGGCTCGCGGCCGCGCCGATCCCGAGGATGCCGTCGACGAGAATGTCGGCCGCATCGATCGCGGCCGCGAACGCGGCCGGATCGGCGTCGGGGTCGAGGTCGGTCGCTCCGGCGCGGTGGGCCGCGGCGGCGCCCTCCTCGTGGAGGCGGGGGCCGACGGCGACGATCCGCACGTCGGCGCCGCGCTCGGCGAGGTGCGCGCCGGCGAACAGTGCGTCGCCGCCGTTGTCGCCCGACCCCGCGAGCACCACGACGAGCGGGCCGGATGCGCCATCCGCCGCCCCCGCTCGGGGAGCGAGGAGCCGCTCGACCTCATCGGCGAGCGCGGCGGCCGCGCGCTGCATGAGCGGCTCGCCCGCAGCGAGGAGCGGCGCCTCGGCGGCTCGCACCTGCGCGGCCGTGTAGCCGTGGCGCGGTGACGGGGAGGCGGGTCGAGCAGTCTCGGTGCTCACGCGCCCGAGCCTACGCCGCGACATCCGGCGCGGCCATACCCACCGAATCACAATCGGTAACGATTGACAATCGATTGATTCTGCGCGATATTCGACGTATGACTTCACTGGATCGCGTGATCGTCCCGCTCAGGGTCCTCATCGTGCTCGTCTTCGCGGGGCTCGTCGTCGCCCAGGTCATGAGCCTGCCCGGCGAGTTCATGCAGCAGGCGCGTGAGGCGCCGCGCCTCGGCGCCGTGCCGTGGATCCTGCTCGCCTTCTCGATCCTCGAAGTGCTCTGTGTCCAGGTCGTGCTGGTCTGCATCTGGCGACTGCTGTCGCTGATCCGCGCCGACCGCATCTTCAGCGACAAGGCGTTCGTGTGGGTCGACGTCATGGTGTGGACGATCGTCGCCGCGTGGCTCATGCTGTTCGCGGTCTCGGCCTTCCTCATGGCGGTGTTCCTCATGACGCCCGAGCTGCGCGACCCCGGCAACGGCATCGTGCTCACCGGCATGGTGCTCATCGGCGGCGTGGTCGTGCTCGTCGTCGTGGTGCTGCGCGCGCTGCTGCGCCAGGCGGCCGTCATGCGCAGCGACCTCGAAGAGGTGATCTGATGCCGATCGTCGTGCGCATCGACGTCGAGCTCGCCAAGCGCAAGATGAGCGTCGGCGAGTTCGCCGAGCGCGTCGGACTCACGCCGGCCAACGTCGCGGTCCTCAAGAACGGCCGCGCGAAGGCCGTGCGCTTCAGCACGCTCGATGCCATGTGCCGCGTGCTCGGCTGCCAGCCAGGCGACCTCCTCGAGTGGGTCGACGACGGAGCCTGATCCTCCTGACCCGAGTTGCCGTTTCCGCCGGGTTCCGCGGCGGGGATCCCGGCGCAACCGGCAACCGGGCGGGGCCCGTCGCCCGCGGTCACGCGAACGCGAGGGATCCCCGGCTCCCGTAGGCTGGAGCCCATGTCGAAAGTCCTCACGAGCCTGCCCGCCGGCGAACGCGTCGGCATCGCGTTCTCCGGAGGGCTCGACACCTCCGTGGCGGTCGCGTGGATGCGCGAGAAGGGTGCCATCCCCTGCACCTACACCGCCGACCTCGGCCAGCCCGACGAGCCCGACGTCGAGGCCGTGCCGGGCCGCGCGCTCGAGTACGGCGCCGAGCTCAGCCGACTCGTCGACGTGAAGACCGCGCTCGTCGAAGAGGGCCTCGTCGCCCTGCAGTGCGGCGCGTTCCACATCCGCTCGGGCGGCAAGGCGTACTTCAACACCACGCCCCTCGGTCGCGCGGTCACGGGCACCCTCCTGGTGCGCGCCATGATGGAGGACGGCGTCGACATCTGGGGCGACGGCTCGACCTACAAGGGCAACGACATCGAGCGGTTCTACCGCTACGGCCTCCTCGCCAACCCGCGCCTGCGCATCTACAAGCCGTGGCTCGACAGCGCGTTCGTCACCGAGCTCGGCGGCCGCAAGGAGATGAGCGAGTGGCTCGTCGCACGCGGCTTCCCCTATCGCGACTCCACCGAGAAGGCCTACTCGACCGACGCGAACATCTGGGGCGCGACGCACGAGGCCAAGACGCTCGAGTCGCTGCAGACGGCGATGGACATCGTCGACCCGATCATGGGCGTCGCGCACTGGCGCGCTGACGTCGCGATCGAGGAAGAGGAGATCGCGCTGCGCTTCG
>DASTQT010000094.1:0-5858 GCA_035761605.1 Agromyces sp.
AACACGAACGTCGTGATGACCGAGTTGAACGGCTGCGTCGCCCAGTCCCACAGCGCCCACGACCACACCTGCTTGCGCGGGATGCGCCGCTCGCCCTGCAGTTCGAGGCCGGTCAGCGGCTCGACCGCGCTGTGGTCGTGATGGTCGGGTGCCGGCGCCTGCGGCGCGAGGGGGTCGGTCATGGGGGCAGTCTTCCGACGAGGGGTGAACGGGCGGTGACGGCGCGCCCGGCTCACCGATCCGCGTCGATCCCGTGCAGGCTAGCGCCTCGGGCTCCGCGCGCGATAGCGACCCCGCACGATCCCCGCGTCAGGCGGCCTTCGACTCCGCGCTGTCCCGCTTGATCGCGGAGAGCTCGAACTCGAGCGTGATCTTCTCCGAGACGAGCCATCCGCCCGAATCGAGCGCCATGTTCCACTCGAGCCCGTACTCCCGGCGGTCGATGCGCCGCGTCCCCTCGAACCCCGCGCGGAGCGCGCCGAAGGCGTCGGTCTCCACGCCGGTGAACTCGATCGGGATGGTGATCGGCTTCGTGATGTCTCGGATCGTCAGGTCGCCTGAGACCACGAGGGCGTTCTCGCCGACCTCCTCGATCCGGGTGCTGCGGAAGACGATGTCGGGCCACTGCTCCGCGTCGAAGAAGTCGGCGCTGCGCAGGTGCTCGTCGCGCTGCGTGTTGCGTGTGTCGACGCTCGCGACCTTCAGCACGATCTCGGCGGTCGACGCCGCCGGGTCGTCGAAGTCGACGTGAAGGTGGCCGGTCACGTCGTTGAAGGCGCCACGGACATTCGCCACCATGGCGTGCTTGGCCGAGAAGCCGATGCGAGTGTGAGCCGGGTCCAGGTCCCAGTCGCCGCTCAGGTCGGGTCGGTTGTCGGTCATGATCTCCCCACAGGTCGTTGCACGAACCCGCCCAGTCTCTCATCCGCGGGCTGACCGAAATCTCCACGGCGCGTGGAGGCGGCGTCGTGCGGGAACCCCGGAAGGCCGTCGGCGGTGCGGATGACGCGGCCCGCGCGCCATCCGCACGCCATGCGGTTCATCGGTACACGTCGCCCACGAGCTCGCCGAACAGCTCCTCGGCGTCGCATTCGAGCCGCTGCCGCGTGAACCAGTCGCACACGTTCACGCAGTCGCGGTGCAGCAGGTCGAACCCGTTCGGATTCGCCACCACATCGACCACCTGGGGCAGGTCGATCGCGACGATGCGCCCGCGATGCACGAGCAGGTTGTACGGCGAGAGGTCGCCGTGCGCGAGCCCGGCGTGCGCGAGCGTGCGCATGAGGTCCATCACCTGGTGGAAGAGCTCACGCAGCTCGCCGGGCGTCGCCCGAAGCTGGGCGAGACGCGGCGCGGCCGTGCGGCCCTCGCCGACGAACTCCATGAGCACCTCGGTCCCGCTCACCTGCACCGGATAGGGCACGGGCGCGCCGAGCTCGGTGAGGCGGCTGAGCGCGGCGAACTCGGCGTACGCCCACTCGGTGCGCGCGACCTCGCGGCCGTAGGACGACGAGCGCTGCACGGCACGCACATCGCGGCTTCGACGCGTGCCGCGGCCGTCGGTGTAGATCGCCGAGCGGTGGAACATCCGGTGGTCGGCGCCGCGATAGCGCTTGGCCGCGAGCAGCGTCCGGTTGCCCGGCACGTCGTCGGGCGCGCCCGGCACGGCGCGCTCGATCAGCCACAGGTCGGCCTCCTTGCCGGTCTTGACGATGCCGAGCTCGGTGTCGAGCGCGGCGGCGGAGGTGACCACCCAGTCGGGCCGCGGTTCCGGTCCGCGCTCGCTCGGCTGGGTCGCCGGCCAGGTCGACCAGCGTTGGTCCTCGCCCGGCTCGACGTCGGCGAAGGCGAGGGAATCGAGTGCCGCGCCGAATGGCGCAGCGGATGCCGCGCGGGAGTGCGCGACGGAATCGTCGAGTGACGACAGCATGTTCACGGTGGTGTCTCCGAGATCGTGGAGGCCACCGTCGCGGATGCTAGCGGGCGGCCTCGCAGGGAAGGGTGTCTGCGATACGCGCGACAAGGACGGTGTTCATCGCTCACTCCTTCCGGTCTCGGCCCGCTCGGCGGGTGCCGCTGGTGGTGCGGCGAGCGCCGCAACCCGCCTGAGCATACGCCCGACCGGCGCTGCTGTCCATGGTCGGCGCTAGGGTCATCCCATGCGCGATGCCGGAGCGGTCGTCGATCGCGTGGTCGTGCTCGTCGAGGGCGAGAGCGATCGCCGAGCCGTGCTTGCACTGGCGGCACGACTCGGCCGAGACCTCCACTCCGAGGGCGTCCGCGTCATCGACATGGGCGGGGTCACCAACCTGCGCCATCACTTCGCCGAGCTCGGCGCCGAACCGGATCCACCGCGCGTCCTCGGCCTCTACGACATCGGCGAGTTCGCGATCGTGCGGCGCATGCTCGACGAGGCGGGCCGAGGACGGCCTGCCGACGTCTCCGACACCGAGGCGCTCGGATTCTTCGCGTGCTCGCTCGACCTCGAGGACGAGCTGATCCGCGCGGCCGGCGTCGATCTCGTCGAGTCGATGCTCGCCGAGATCGGAGAGCTCGCGCGATTCCGGACCTTCCAGGGGCAGCCCGCACAGCGCGGCCGCGCGCTCGACGCGCAGCTCCACCGATTCGCCGGAACCGCGAGCGGACGCAAGGTCCGGTTCGGCGGCGCGCTCGTCGAGCGCATGCCGCTCGAGCGCGTACCCGGCCAGCTCGTGGCACTGCTGCGCGCCGCCGCGCCTCGCTGACGCGCGGGCCTTTGGTCCCCGGAGCGGCCGGGCACGCATGCTCGGATGGGCCATGGCCTCGTCATCCGCCGGGCCGGATGCTGCTGCGCCATCCGGTACCGAGAAGTTCAACCGCCCCCTCGCGATCCTCCTGGCGATGGCGATGTTCGTGCTCGTCGTCGACACGTCGATCATGAACGTCTCGATCTCGGCGGTCGTGCGAGACCTCGGCACGACCGCGAGCGGCGTACAGGGTGCGATCGCGCTCGAGGCGCTCGTGTCGGCGGCCTTCATCCTCATCGGCGGAAAGACCGGCGACCTCATCGGCCGGAAGCTCGCCTACATCCTCGGCCTGCTCGGGTACGCGATCGGTGCGATCGCGATGACGCTCGCGCAGGGCCTGACGGCGATCATCGTGTTCTGGGCGATCATCGGCGGCATCGGCGCGTCGCTGCTGCTGCCGTCGATGCAGTCGCTCATCCACGGCAACTTCGCCGGGGCCCACCAGAAGCGGGTGTACGCGCTGGTCGGGGCGTCGGCCGCGATCGCGGCGGCGGTCGGCCCGCTCATCGGCGGGTTCATCACGACGTTCCTGTCGTGGCGGGTCGGCTTCCTCATGGAGGCCGTGATCATCGCAATCGTGCTCTCGGGAATCAAGCTGGTGAAGGATGTCCCGTACACGGGCTCGCGCTCGGTCGACTGGGGCGGCGCGGTGCTGTCGGTCGTCGGCATGGGCGGCATCGTGCTCGGCATCCTGGTGTGGCAGGAGGGCGGCGAGTACGTCGGCCTGCTCATCGGCGTGGGAGCGATCGCGTTGGTCTCGCTCATCTGGTGGCTGCGGTCGCGGAAGCGCAAGCAGAAGGCGACGCTCATCGACCCCGTGCTGTTCGAGTCGAGGGTGTTCCGCGCGGGCGTCAGCGGGCAGCTGCTGCAGCAGGTCGCGCTCGGCGGCACGATGATCGTGCTGCCGCTCTACCTCCAGATCGTGCTCGAGTACGACGCCCTGTGGGCCGGCCTGTCGATCGCGCCGCTCTCGCTCACGATGTTCGCCGTCGCACTGGTCGCGGGCAGGCGGGCGAAGGGACGGCCGGCGAACGTCATCCTGTGGGGATTCGGCCTGCTCGTCGTGGGGATCGCGGCCATCATCCCGGTGGTGCCGCGCGCCGACTCCGGGTGGTGGCTCACCATCCCGCTCATCGTCGCGGGCGCGGGCCTCGGCCTGCTGGTCTCCCAGCTGAACAACTACACGCTCTCGCCCATCTCCGACGAGCGCGTGAGCGAGGCGGCGGGCGTGAACTCCGCGGCCGGTTCGTTCGGCCTCTCGTTCGGCCTCGCGTTCGCGGGCGCGATCATGCTGGCGACGCTCGCGTTCACCTTCACCGCGCAGGCCGACGCGAGCACGGTCCTCTCTCCCGACCAGCAGCAGCAGGTCGCGACCGTCCTGGAGGAGGACGCCCAGCTCATGTCGAACACCGGCCTGGAGGAGCTCCTCGCGGACGAACCCGAGGCGGTGCAGGACGAGATCATCGCGATCAACACCGAGTCGCGGCCGATCGCGCTGCAGGTCGCGCTGCTGATCCCGCTCCTCGCGGGGCTGCTCGGCATCCTCAATGCGCTGCGCATGCGGCGACTGCCCGACCCGAAGCCGTCGGCGGCGGCCGAGGGGGTGCTCGGCGGGTAGGCGCGCGCCGGCACGGTCGGACCGGGCGGGCGGCGCCCGGCCCAGGGCGGGCCCGGCGCGGGCTCAGGAGGTGGCGGCGGCGACCGCCTCGTCCTCCTCGGTCGCGACGAGCTGCCCGCAGGCGCCGTCGATCTCCTTGCCGCGCGTGTCGCGGATCGTCGTCGGGATGCCCGCGGCCGTCAGGCGGCGCACGAACTCGTGCTGCACATCGAGCTCGGACGCGGTCCAGATGGAGCCGGGCGTCGGATTGAGCGGGATCGGGTTGACGTGCACCCAGCCGTGGCCGCGCTCGTTGAGCTTGTCCGCGAGCAGATCGGCGCGCCATCCGTGGTCGTTCATGTCCTTGATGAGCGCGTACTCGATGGAGACGCGGCGACCGGTCTTCTCGAAGTACTCGCGCGCGGCGTCGAGCGCCTCGTCGACCTTCCACCGCGAGTTCACCGGGATGAGCTCGTCGCGCAGGCCATCGTCGGGCGCGTGCAGGCTGAGCGCGAAGGTCACCGGGATGTGCTCGTCGGCGAGCTTGCGAATCGCGGGCACGAGCCCGACCGTCGAGACCGTGATGTTCCGGGCCGACATGCCGAGACCGGTGGGGGCCGGCGCCGCCATCGTGCGGACCGCGCGCATGAGGCGGGCGTAGTTGGCGAGCGGCTCGCCCATGCCCATGAAGACGATGTTCGAGACGCGCTCGGGCGTGCCGTCGTCGGCGCGCTTGCCGTGCAGGGCGCCCGCTGCGATGACGCGGTTCGCCTCGACGACCTGGGCGAGGATCTCGGCCGCCGACATGTTGCGCGTGAGGCCCGCCTGTCCGGTGGCGCAGAACGGGCAGTTCATGCCGCAGCCGGCCTGGCTCGACACGCACAGCGTGATGCGTCCGGGGTAGCGCATGAGCACCGACTCGACGAGCGCGCCGTCGTGCAGCTTCCACAGGAACTTGATGGTGTCGCCGCGGTCGGTCTCGAGGCGGCGCACCTCGGTGAGCAGCGGCGGCAGCAGCCCGGCGACGAGATCCTCGCGGCCTGCGGCCGGCAGGTCGGTCATCTCGGCGGGGTCGGTGGTCCAGCGCGTGAAGTAGTGGCGCGCCACCTGCTTGAGCCGGAACGCGGGCACGCCGAGCTCGTCGGCCTTCGCCTTCCACTCCTCGGGCGCGAGGTCGGCGAGGTGGGCGGGCGGCTTGCCGCGCTTCGGCGACGCGAACTGCAGCAGCGGCCGCCCGTCGGCGCCCTTCTGCTGCTGCCAGCCCTCAGTCTTCGGGCGAACCTGGCGGGGCTTCGTCGAGCGGATGGCGCCGGCGCCGCCGTCGCGCACGACGCCGTCGCGCGGGGTCGCCGCAGGCTCCCCGGGGCGTGCGGGAGTCTCGGGTGCGTCGGTCGGCATGCCCCTAGGGTACGCGGGCCCGCCTCGGCATCCGCTGGACGCGGGGTTCGCGTCAGCTCGCGGGTCGGACCCACCCC
>DASTQT010000095.1:0-5915 GCA_035761605.1 Agromyces sp.
CCCTGATCGAACGCGGCTCCGTCGGAGCCCCGAGAGGAGGTCGCGTTGGCTGACACCGCGATCCGCACCACGCCGGTGCCTCCGAGCGTCGATGACGACGTCCGCGACGAGGGCGTCGCGCCATCCGCCCGCACCGAACCGGCTCCGCGCCGCCGGTCGCGCCTGCGTCGCGTGCTGCGCCATTGGCAGTTATACGTACTACTAGCGCCGACGCTGGTGTACTTCGTCGTCTTCAAGTACTGGCCGATGTACGGCGTGCAGATCGCCTTCCGCGACTACGCGCCCGCGGGCGGGTTCACCCAGAGCCCGTGGGTCGGACTGGAGCACTTCGAGCGGTTCGTCTCGTCGTACCAGTTCGGCACCATCGTCTCGAACACGCTGCTGCTGGCGATCGTGAACCTGGCGTTCGTGTTCCCGATCCCGATCATCCTCGCGCTCCTCGTCAACCAGCTCGCCCAGGGCCGCTTCCGGCGGTTCGTGCAGAACGTGCTGTATGCGCCGACCTTCATCTCGACGGTCGTGGTCGTCGGCATCCTGTTCATCCTGCTCTCGCCGCGCGCCGGCCTCGTCAACAACGCGATCGTGCTGTTCGGCGGCGAGCCCGTCTTTTTCATGGGCTCCGCCGAGTGGTTCCGGCCCGTGTACGTCGCGAGCTCGGTCTGGCAGGAGGCCGGGTTCAACATGGTCGTCTACCTCGCCGCGCTCGCCGGCATCGACCCCGCCCTGCACGACGCGGCCAAGGTCGACGGTGCGAGCAAGCTCCGCCGCATCTGGCACATCGACCTGCCGGGCATCGCGCCGGTGATCTCGGTGCTGTTCATCCTCGCCGTGGGCAACCTGCTGAACATCGGCTTCGAGAAGGCGCTGCTCATGCAGACCGACCTCAACGTCGCGGCCTCGCAGATCGTGCAGACGTACACCTACGAAGTCGGCCTGCAGCAGGCGCAGTTCAGCTACGCGGCGGCCATCGGCCTGTTCAACTCGCTGCTCAACCTCGCGCTGCTCCTCACCTTCAACTGGGTCGCACGACGCGCCCGCCAATCGAGCGTCTGGTAGGAACCCCATGACCACGCAACTCGCACGACCGATCACGGCGCCGCGCGGCCCCGCCCGCGACATCCGCCGCCGCCTCGCCGACCCGCTCTTCAACGCCATCGCCATGGCGATCCTCGGGATGGCGCTCATCGCCGTGATCTACCCGATCTACTTCATCGGGATCGCCTCGATCAGCGAGCCAGCACGGGTGTACGAGGGTCAGGTCTGGTTCTGGCCCGTGGAGGTCACGTTCGACGGCTACGACCGGCTGCTCGGCGACCCGGCCGTCTGGCGGGGGCTCGGGAACTCCGTGCTCTACACCGGGCTCGCCACCGCGATCAGCGTCGCACTCGTCGTCTCGGCCGGGTACGTGCTCTCGCGGCGCGACCTGCCGGGCCGGCGCACCATCACCTTCCTGCTCGTCGTGACCCTGTTCTTCGACGGCGGCATCATCCCGCGGTTCCTCGTCGTACGCGACCTGGGCCTCCTCGACACCGTCGGCGCGATGGTGCTCCCCGGCGCGGTCGCCGTCTGGAACGTGATCGTCGCCCGGGCGTTCTTCGAGTCGAACCTGCCCGACGAGCTGCGCGAGGCGGCGCAGATGGATGGCGCGAACGACTTCCGGTTCTTCTTCCGGATCGCGGTGCCGCTCTCCAAGCCGCTCATCGCGCTCATGATCGTGATCCACCTCGTGTGGAACTGGAACGGCTTCTTCGACGCCCTCATCTACCTCAACAGCCCCGACAACTACCCGCTCCAGCTCGTGCTGCGCAACATCCTCGTGCAGTCCGACCTCTCCGGGAGCGCCAACCTGAGCGGCGACCTCGAGAGCTACGAACAGGCGCAGCGGCTGGCCGAGCTCGTCAAGTACGCGGCCATCGTGTTCGCGACCATCCCGCTCATGCTCATGGTCCCGTTCCTCCAACGCTTCTTCACCCAGGGAGCGCTCCTCGGCGCGGTCAAGAGCTGACGCCCCATCCCCCGTCCGTACCGATCAGCATCACCCGTCACATCCGCACCACTGCCGGTCTCGATACGCGCCTTCGGTGCTGCTCGACCACCGGAACGCACCACCCCCATCGCACCCTCACCCCACCGCACCACCCGCACCGGCCGCAGCGACGCGACCGACCTGGAAAGGACACGCACCATGAACCGACCCCGCGGCGACCTCCGCCGCCGACTCGCCCCGACGGCGGCGGCCGGCGCCATCCTCGCCCTCGCGCTCACCTCATGCACCGCCCCCGACGAGACATCCGGCGACGACCGCTCGAGCGAGTACGGCTTCAACGAGACCGGACTGCCGATCGTCGACGAGACCCTCACGCTCTCGATCGCCGGCGAGAAGGCCTCACTCGCACCGGACTACAACGAGATGGAGCTCGTGCAGCAGTGGGAGGAGGACACCAACATCGCGATCGAGTGGAACATGCTCGCGCCCGAGGTGTACCTCGACAAGCGCAACCTGCTGCTGGCATCCAACGACCTGCCCGATGCGTTCCTCAACTCGAGGTTCACCGACGACGAGCTCGTGCGGTACGGCACGGATGGCACGCTCATCCCGCTCGAGGGGCTCATCGAGCAGTACGCGCCGAACCTGCAGGCGATCTTCGAGGAGCGCCCCGAGCTGAAGGCCGCCGTCACGGCGTCGGACGGACACATCTACTCGTTGCCCAGTGCTGAGGAGCTCGGCCTCGCTGCCGTGCCGTTCTTCTGGTCGATCAACAAGAGCTGGCTCGACGCGCTCGGCCTCGATGTGCCGACGACCGTGGACGAGTACCACGACGCGCTCGTCGCGTTCAAGACGCAGGACCCGAACGGCAACGGCAAGGCCGACGAGATCCCGCTGAGCTTCATCAACAACTGGTGGTGCGCCGACATCGGCGACCTCTTCGCGGCGCTCGGCGGCATCGCCGACAACTCCGACCACCGCATCGTGCGCGACGGCGAGGTGATCTACACCGGGGCCGACGAGCGCTACCGCGACGCGATCGCGACGCTGCACGAGTGGTACGAGGAGGGGCTCATCGACCCCGAGTCGTTCACCCAGGACGACAAGGCCTACCTCGCCAAGGGCAAGACCGAGACGCCCGTGCTCGGCTCGTACGTCTGGTGGGAGACCGCCGAGGTCGTCGGCACCGACCGCGCCGACGAGTACGTGCTGCTGCCCGTGCTCGAGGGCGTCGAGGGGCAGCTGGTCGGCCGCTCCAACTACGCCGACTTCGGTCGCAACGCGTTCGCCATCACGAGCGCGAACGAGTTCCCCTCGGCGACCATGCGCTGGGTCGACGAGCTGTACGAGCCCGTCATGGCCGCGCAGGTCTCGTACGGCCCCGTCGGCGAGACACTCGTCGAGAACGCGGACGGCGTGCTCGAGCAGGCCGAGCTGCCTGAGGGCGTGAACGCCGGCGAGCTGCGGCAGAAGGTCGCGCTCGGCGCGGGCGCGCCCCACGTGCTCACCCGCGAGCACTTCGAGACCGTCGTGCTGCCCGAGCCGCGCGCGCTCGAGCGCCTGCTCGACCTCGAGGAGCACTACCTGCCGTACGCCGAGCCCGAGAACTACCCGTCGGTATTCTTCTCGGTCGAGGAGCTCGAGGAGATCAGCTCCATCGAGGCGGACATCAAGGCGCTCGTGGAGCAGAAGCGGGCCGAGTGGATCACCTCCGGCGGCGTCGAGGGCGAGTGGGACGCCTACGTCTCGCAGCTCGAGTCGATGGGCCTCGAACGCCTCGTCGAGATCTGGCAGGCCGGGTACGACCGGTTCAGCGACGCCGCATGAACGCGGGACCGGGCGCGGTGGAGACCGCCGCGCCCGGCCTCGCTGGAGGCCGGGCGCGAGAGGCGCTGATCGACGTGCGCTTCGAGTGCGGGCCCGACGGGCTGCTCGGCGCGATCGACCGCGCCGGTGGCCGGGCGCGGATCACGACGGCGGCGGACCCCGCCCAGCGGGCCGCGCTGCTCGCCCCTCGGCCCGCGCCCACCGCGGCCGATGGGGCCGGGCTGTACCTCGACGGCTGGTCGACGCAGGTCGAGGTCGAGGTCGAGGCCGACGCTCGCCGGGCAACGGATGCCTCGGGGCTGACGCCCGCGCGCGTCGCCGGGGTGACCGTTGCCGCGTGGTTCGCGCCGCGCGCGTTCGCCCGCGGCGACGCGCGCGGGTTCACCGCCGTGGTCGACGCGTCGGCGCCGGCCGAGCCATCCGCCCCGGACGCCCGGGCCACCGGCCTCGCGCTCGGGCACGACCGCGTCGGCCGGCTCGCGGCCGACGTGGGCGGCCGGCTCGTCGTTGCCGACGCGCGACTCGAGCCGGGCCGCTGGCACCACCTCGCGTTGGCGGCCGGCGCCGGCCACGGCGAGCTGCGCCTCGACGGACGCACGGTGGCGACCTTCGAGACGGATGCCGCCGCGCTCGCGCTTCCCGATCGCGTCGTGCTCGGCCGCGCCCGCGCCGGCGAGCTCGTCGAGGGCCTGTTCCCCGTCGCCGCGGCGATCGGGGTGCTCGGCCCGGTCCGCATCGCGGACGGCGTCGAGGCGCGCGTCGTGCCATCCGGCCCCGCGGGCTTCGGGCCGGCCGACGTCGCGCCCGACCGCGGCCGGTACGCCGCCGACCCGCACCGGCCCATCGCCCACCTGTCGGCACCGCAGGGCTGGATGAACGAGCCGCACGCCGCCGTCCAGGCCGGGGGCCTCCACCACGTGTTCTTCCAGCACAACCCGGCCGGGCCCTACTGGGGGCACATCGCGTGGGGTCATGCGACCAGCCGCGATCTCGTGCACTGGCAGGACGCCGGCCTGGCCGTCACGCCCGGCGCCTCGGTGGTCGCGCCCGACGGCATCTGGAGCGGCAGCTCGGTGATCGACCCGGCCGGCGAGCACCTGCTCTACGTCACCGCGGGCGACTTCGGCCGAACGCCCGACCAGTCGGTCGTGGTGGCGCGCCCGGTCGGCGACGGCGGTTGGGCGACCGCCGCTGCCCCGGTGCTCGAGATGCCCCAGTCCGTTGCGGGCCGCAGCGAGCCGCTCGTGCGCGGCCAGTTCCGCGACCCGTTCGTCTGGCGAGAGGGCGAGGACTGGTTCCTCGTCATCGGCGCCGGCCTCGAGGGGCAGGGCGGCGCAGCCCTCCTCTTCCACTCCGCCGACGGCGAGCACTGGGTCCAGCAGGAGCCGCTGCACGTCGGCGACGTCGGTCGATTCCCCGCGACCGGCGTGATGTGGGAGCTGCCCGTCCTGCTCCCCGTCGGCACGGGCGCCGACGGCATCCGTCGCCACGCCCTGTTCGTCGCGCCCTGGTGGGCCGGCCCCAGCGAGCACCACCTGCAGCACGTCTGGCATTGGATCGGGGTGTGGGATGCCGCGACGCGGCGTTTCACGCCCGACCACGACGAGCCGCGCGAGTTCGACGGCGGCGGCCACCTCACCGGCCCGAGCGGCACCGTGCTCGACGACGGCCGCGCCATCCTGTGGACCATCGCACAGGACACGCGAAGCCTCGCCGAGTTCGCCGCGTCGGGCTGGGCGCACAACGCCGGGCTGCCGCTCGAGCTCGGCCTGCACGACGACGGCACGCTGCTCCTGCGCCCGGTCGCCGAGGTCGCGCTGCTCCGCGAGCGGCGCATCGAACCCGTCGTCGAGCCGCCGGGCGAGGCGACGGATGGCGCCGCCGGCCCGCCCGCTTCGACGATCCTGCGCTTCAGCGGTCGGCACCTCGACCTCGAGATCGACGTCGAAGGGACCGGCTTCGAGATCGAGGTGCTCCGCAGCGACGACGGGTCGGAGAGCACGGTGCTCGGCGTCGACGGACCGGAGATCTGGATCGACCGCTCCCGGAGCAGCCTCGATCCGGCGCACGTCGAGGCGCGGCGGCGCGCCATCCGTCGACC
>DASTQT010000096.1:0-2884 GCA_035761605.1 Agromyces sp.
CCCGTACGCGCTGTCGATCATGTTCGTGCTCGTCGCCGTGCTCGCCCTCGACGTCGCGATGCAGCGCGGCGGACGGCGTGCCGCGTGGGTCGTCGCCGCGATCGCGGGCGCCCTCGCGGTCGCGATGCACCTCTTCGCGATCTTCGCCCTCGCGACCACGGCGGTGCTGCTCGTCGGCCGACGGCGATCGGTGGGCGCGTGGCTGCTCGCGGGCATCCCTACCGTGGCGGTCGCGGTCGCGATCGGCCTCGTCGCGCTGGGCCAGAGCGGGCAGCTGACGTGGCTGTCGGCGCCCGACGGACGCGAGGCCATCGCGATCCTCGCGAACGTCGCGGCCGTCGCGACGGATCGCGCCGTGCTCCTCGATGCGGCGCTGCTGGCCGTGGTGGTCGTGATGCTCGCTCTCGTCGTCGCGGTCACGGCGCGCACGGGCGGGCCGGGCCGGTGGGATCGGCTCCGACCGGTCCTCTTCAGCGCGACCCTGCTCGGCGCGCCCTGGTTCGTGCTCTCGATCGGGTCGTGGACGCTCTCGCCCATGCTCACGGATCGCTACGTGCTGTGGTCCGCGGCCGGCGCCGCGCTCTCGATCGGCGCCGGCGTCCATCGTTGCGGGCGTCCTCGCGGTCGCGCTCCTCGCCCTGTCGGCGACGTTCTCGGTCGAGGGGATGGCACGGCTCGAGCCGCGCCCGGGCGTGCTCGACCGCGTCGCCGGCGAGTTGCAGCGCCACGCCGAACCCGGCGACCGGCTCGCTCTCGTCCAGCGGTATTGGGAGGGCGGCATCGCCGCCGAGTTCGCCTCCGCCGCCGACGACGAGGGGTACGCCGATGAGATCGTCGCGCGGCTCCCCGACCGGGGGCAACCGCTCGTCGATCCGCGGCGCATCGTCTCCGTCGACCTCTTGCGGACGGAGCCGGAGCCCGGCGCGCCCGCAGCGGAGGACGTCGTGTGGCTGCTCACGATCCACCCGCTCACCGAGGCCGATCTCGAGGGGCTCGAGCCGTCGCTCGCCGAGTGCCTCACGGGCACGCCGACCGAGAAGGTCGCGGTCGACGAGTTCGACCTCGAGCGGTTCGACTGCCGCAGCGGGTGACCGGCCGGGCGCTCGGCCTCAGTCCTGCCCGACCGTGAGGTCGACGAAGAGCTCGCTCGCGACCCGCTCCAGGTCGTCGCGCACGTCGGACGGGTCGCCGCCCGGCGGCACGCGCACGAGGATGTGCGCCTCGAACAGCTGGCCGCCCGACATGGGCGCGTCCCGCCGCTCGGTCGTGATCGTCTCGATGCTGAGCCCGTGTCGCGCGAGCACCGCGGAGACGTCGCGCACGATGCCGGGATGGTCGCTGCCCACGAGGTCGATCCGCAGGTGCCGCCAGCCGTCGGCGCCGGCCGGCTCCTCGGATCCCGGGTGCGCCGAGACGTCGAGGAGTCCCTCGAGCTCGGCGAGCGCCGCGCGCAGCTCCTCGGCCCGCTCGGTCGGCACCGTCACGACGACGATGCCCGCGAACTGTCCGGCGAGCTCCGCCATCTGGCTCTGCTCCCAGTTGCCGCCGTGGGCGGTGACGGTCTCGGCGAGCGCCTCGACGAGTCCGGCGCGGTCGTCTCCGATGACGGTGAGCACGAGTCTGGGCATGCGTGCATCCAACCACGCTCGACGGCCGCGGTCGAGGGCTCAGGCCCGACCCGCGCCCCGGGTCCGGGCCGGCGGCGGCCCGGCGCCATCCGCGGGACGCAGCACGAGCAGCTCGCCGATCTCGCACCCGAGCACGCGGCAGATCGCCTGCAGCGTCGAGAAGCGGATGGCGCGGGCGCGGTCGTTCTTCAGCACGCTGAGGTTCACGACGCTCACGCCCACGAGCTCGGCCAACCGGGTGAGCGTGAGTCCGCGCTCGGCGAGCAGTTCGTCGAGCCGGCAGTGGACGTCGTGCGCCTCGTCCGGCTCGGCCGGCGCCATCAGACGAGCCCCTCGGTGTCGCGCTGCAGTCGCTCGCCGACCTGGAACGCGGCGCCGACCGCGGCGATCGCGAGGATCGCGAACGGGAACGCCCAGTTCGTGCTGAACGTGATGCCGTCGTAGCCGTAGTCGCTCACGGCGGAGAGGGCGCCGTTGACCGTCATCGTCGTGAGCAGCGAGCCGAGGAACCAGCCGGCCGTGAGCACGCCGGCGCCCCAGAACACGATGCGCACGTTCGCCCGGGCGAACGCCCGGCCGCGCGCGAGGTTCCAGCACAGCAGCGCGAGCAGCGCGATCCCCGCGACGATCGCCAGGCCGTGCACGATGGGCTCGGCGACCAGCGCGAACTGCGTGGCGGGTGCGGGTCGCGGCACGGTCACGATCGCCTGCTCGACCTGCACGTCGATCGGCGCGCCGTCCGGTCCGATGGGGAGGGGCGCCGTCTCGCCGAGGAACGGCACCAGCACGGGCACGTCGCGGCCGGGGACCACCTCGGCGAGGCGTGCGACGGCGCCCCAGGTCGTCGCCGCCGCGGCGGCGGCCGCGACCGCGATGGTCCCGTACATGCCGATGCGGTCGGCGCGGCTGAGTACGGTCGGGGTCGTGGTGCTGGTCATGGCGTCCTCCGGCTGGTCGGCGAGCAAGGCGTATCGAATATCGTTGGTATCGATGATCGATACGTTAGGGATGGTTCGGCGGCACGTCAAGCCGTGGTGGATGGTGCGGGGCGCGCCGCGCCATCCGCCCGACCGCCCGTGACGAACCGCTGCCCCGCCGCGGTGCGCCCACGGCGAACACGCGCCCACCGGGCGGACGCGGTCGTTACCGTTGTTGTATCGGCGCCCCCGCACGGCGTCGACGAGGAGATGATGATGTTCGAGAGATTCACGGACCGAGCCCGTCGTGTCGTCGTCTTGGCGCAAGAAGAAGCCAAG
>DASTQT010000097.1:0-6110 GCA_035761605.1 Agromyces sp.
GTCGCCGATCTCGTGGATCTCGCGATCGGGCACGGCGGCCCGAGCGCCCGCGATCAGCGCGGCACGGATGGTCGCCGGGTCCTCCGACCGCGGGTGGAAGTCGGTAATGACGAGCGCGTCGGCGCCGCGCGCCGCGATCGCACCCATGTCGGCGCGCTTCGTCGTGTCGCGGTCGCCGTCCGCGCCGAACACCATGACGACCCGGCCGTCGGTCGTGCGGCGGATCGCGTCGAGGGTCTGCTGGAACGCGTCGGGCGTGTGGCCGTAGTCGATGTACACCACGGGCCCGCGGTCGCCCGATACCCGCTCGGCACGGCCCGGGATGTAGGCGTCGATGCCGCGACCGGCGACCGCCCCGCCGATGAGGTCGAGGTCGTGTCCCGCCTCGACGAGCATGACGATCGCGAGCGCCGCGTTGGCCGCCATGAAGTGGCCGATGAGCGGCACGCGCGTCTCGAGCGTGCGCCCGTCGGGGCCGACGAGGCGGAATGCGGTGTGCGTCGGGGCCTGGTCGAGGAGCGTCATGGTCCAGTCGGCGTCGACGCCGGGCTCGGTCGCGAGCGTCGTGACCGGGATGCGGGACTCGGCGACGAGGCGCCGGCCCCATTCGGAGTCGACCGTGATGACGCCGCGGCGAGCCCGCTCGGGCGTGAAGAGCTCGCGCTTCGCGTCGAAGTACTCCCCCATCGAGGCGTAGTCGTCGAGGTGGTCGTGCGAGAGGTTCGTGAAGCCGACCACGTCGAACACGAGCCCGTCGACGCGGTGCCGGCTGAGCGCCTGCGCCGAGACCTCGACCCCCACCGCACGGACGTCGACCTCGCGCATGCGCGCGAGCAGGGCGTGCATCTCGCTCGCCTCGGGTGTCGTGAGCGAGCTCGTCACGGCCTCGTCGCCGATGCGGCGCTCGGCCGTGGAGGTCAGCCCGGCGGTCACGCCGAGCTGGCGCAGGATCGCGTACAGGAGGTAGACGACGCTGGTCTTGCCGTTCGTGCCCGTGACGCCGAACAAGGTCGCGGGATTGTTGGCCGTCCGGTGGATCCAGGCGGCGACCTCGCCGAGCGCGGCGCGCGCGTCGGGCGTGACCAGGACGGGCAGGCCCGAGCCGGCGGCGTGCACGGCGCCTGCGGGATCCGTCAGCACGGCAACCGCGCCGTTCTCGGCTGCCTGCCCCGCGTACTCGGCGCCGTGCGCGTTGCGACCCGGCACGCCGACGTAGAGGTCGCCGCCCTGGACCGCCCCGGAGGCGATGGCGACGCCCGTCACGTCGATCTCGTCGATCCCGCCGCGCACCTCGAATCCGAACGCCTCCGCAAGGCCGCGGAGCGAACGAGGATCGGGGTGCTGCGGCCGGAGTGCCGTGGGAGGCGTTCCGGTCACGAACCCAACTTTCTACCAGGTGGCTGGCAATTCGGGCGCCGGAGCGCCGGATGGAACCGTCCGATACTTCTTCAGCACCTGGCTCATCACCTGCTGGAAGACAGGAGCCGATGCGGCGGACGAGTTCATCTTAACGGGGTCCATGATGCTCACCGAAACGACGAACTCGGGGTCGTCGGCCGGAGCGAAGCCGGACACGGACACCAGGTGGCCCGACTGGTAGCCGCCGTTGCCGTCGGAGACCTGGGCGGTCCCGGTCTTCGCGGCGACCCGGTACCCCGGGATCTCCCACTTCTCTGCGAGCCAGCCCTCGAGGTACACCCGCTCGAGCATCTGCGCGGTCTCGTCGGCGGCCTTCTCGGACACCACGCGCCGGCCCTCGGTCGACGCGGCCTCGGTCACCGTGCCGTCCGGCTGGCGGCATCCGTCGACCAGGGTCACCGGCATTCGCACGCCGCCGTTCGCGAGGGCCTGGTACACGCTCGCGATCTGGATCGCCGTCGTCGTCAGGCCCTGGCCGAACATCGTGGCGTACTTGGTCTGGTTGTCCCACTCCCCCGGTCCGCCGTGCAGGTCGCCCGGGGCCTCGCCCGCGAATCCGACCTCGGACGTCGCGCCCAGTCCGAAGTCGAGCATGTCCTCGTACCGCTGCTCGTCGCTCACGCGTTCGCCGAACAGCGACATCGCAGTGTTCGAGGAGTCGATGAGCATGCCGGTCATCGTGTAGTTGGTCGGCCCATGGAAGAAGCTGTCGTTGATGTCGGCGCCGTTGGCCGGCCGGTAGCGGTAGTCGGCGGTCACGCCGCTCGCCGGGTCGCCCTTGCCGGCATCGATGACGGATGCCGCGGTCAGCGCCTTGAAGGTCGACCCCGGCTCGAACGGCGCAGTGAACGCGCGCGATCCGCGGTCGTCGGACTCCGTCGCCGACGGCGCATTTGGGTCGACCGTGGGCACGTCGGCGATCGCGAGCAGGCGACCCGTCTTCGCCTCCATGACCGTGACGGTCGCCCACTGCGCACCGGTGGCCTGGACCTGCTCGGCGGCGACGCGCTGCACGAAGTACTGCAGGTCGGCGTCGATCGTGAGCTGCAGGTCGCCGCCGTCGCGCGCCTCTGTGTGCACCTGTTCGGAGCCCGGGATCGCGACCCAGTCCTTGAGGCTGTGCAGGTAGCTCATCTCGCCGTCCTCGGCGGCCAGGCACGCGTCCTCCGAGTACTCCAGCCCCGCCAGGGCGTCGCCCTCGTCGCCGACGAACCCGAGGAGGTTGCCCGCGACCGCGCCGTTCGGGTACCGGCGGCTCGGGTGCTCGTACGGCACGACCCACGGGATGTCGAGCGCCTTGACCTGCTCGTACGCCTCGGTGTCGACGAGCTTCGCGACGTAGGCGAAGTCCGAGTCCGGGTCGGACTCGAGCGACGCGTCGATGACCGCGCGGAGCTCATCGGCGGACCGGCCGATCACCGCGCCGAGTTCGGCGAGCACCTGCTCGAGCGGCACCTCGACCTCGACCCGCTTGGACGGATCGGCCGGGTCGGGCTCCTCGCGGACCACGGGCCCGAGGAGCGCCTGCTTCGGCGAGAGGGCGATGTCGTAGCGCATCACGCTCTCGGCGAGCACCGTGCCGTTCGCGTCGAGGATCGCGCCCCGCTCACCGTGGAGGACCCGCGTCTGCGACCGTACGTCCAGCGACGCCTCGTTCAGCTCCGCGGCCCGCACCACCTGGATGTCGACGAGCCGGACGAGGAACCAGCCCACCATGAGGACCAGCGCGAGTCCCGCCGCGATGACGCGGCGCATGGGCCGCCGGCTCACTCGGTTCATCGGCGGGGTCCGCTCCCTTCGCTGCGGTCGTCGTTCGGTTCGTCGTGGCGGGTCAGTGGGTTGCGGGAGTCGGGAGGCCGCCCTCGAGCGGCGGCGGCGAGGCCGGCGAGCCGTCGGCTGCGGCCGCCTGCTCGCCGTCTCCCGAAGTCTCCTCCGCGGCCTGCTCCGTCACGAGCGGCACGCCGTCGATGAGGGCATTCGGCACGAGCGGGGCGGATGACGCGCCCGCACCGGCCGCGGCGGTGGGCTCGCCGAGCACGGCACCGTCGGACAGGCGCAGGTAGACGGGGTCGGAGTTCGGCACCATGCCGAGCGCCTCCGCGTTGGCGGCGAGGAACTGCGGCGACTCGAGCCGGTCGAGGTCGTCGGAGAGCTTCTGCTCCTCACGTCGCAGTTCGGCCTGCTTCAGGAGCTGTGCATCGAGTTCGTACGCGCCCTGCGTCATCGCGATCGAGAGCAGCAGCTGGACCATCGCGATGATGCCGATGGAGACGAGCGCGACCACGGCGTACACGAGCCGCGGACGCGCCCGGCGGACCGCGTCGGGAACGGGGCGGAGGCGTGGCGTGCGGGCGGGCGCCGCACCGGGCGCCGGACGGCGGGCGGGTCGGGTCTGGGCCGGCAGTGCGCTCACGACGGCCTCCTCACTCGTTCTGCGGCGCGCAGTCGCACCGGCTTGGCACGCGGGTTCTCCGCCTGCTCGGCGTCGCTCGCGAGTTCGGCGCCCCTGACGAGGAGCCGGAACTGCGGTCGATGCTCGGGGAGCTCCATGGGCAGCCCCGCGGGGGCCGTGGAGCTGGTCGCCGCGGCGAGGACCCGCTTGACGAGCCGGTCCTCGAGCGACTGGTAGGCGAGGACCACCATGCGGCCCCCGACGGCGACGAGGTCGAGCGCGGCGGGCAGCGCCCGCTCGAGCACGGAGAGCTCCTCGTTCACCTCGATGCGAAGGGCCTGGAAGACCCGCTTCGCCGGGTGCCCTGCGCGCTGCACCGCGGCGGGGGTCGCGTCGTGCAGCACCTCGACGAGCCGCCCCGACCGTGTGATCGGCGCGACCTCGCGGGCCCGGACGATGGCCCGGGCGTAGCGCGCGGCGAGCTTCTCCTCGCCGTAGTCGCGGAAGATGCGGCGCAGGTCCGCTTCCGAGTACTCGGCGATGACGTCGGCGGCGGTGCGGCCGCTCGTGGAGTCCATGCGCATGTCGAGCGGCGCATCCTTCGAGTAGGCGAACCCGCGCTCGGCCCGGTCGAGCTGGAGCGAGGAGACGCCGAGGTCGAAGAGGATGCCGTGCGCCTCGTCGAAGCCCTCGCCGTGGACCGCGTCGGCGATGCCGTCGTAGACCGTGTGCACGAACCGCGCGCGATCGCCGAACCGCGCCAGGCGCTCGCGCGCGATGGCGAGCGCGTCGGTGTCGCGGTCGAGCCCGATCGCGGTGGCGCTCGGGAACCGCTCGAGCACCGCCGCGGTGTGCCCGCCCATGCCGAGCGTGGCATCCACGAACACGGCACCGTCGCGGTCGAGCGCCGGCGCGAGGAGCTCGAGCGTGCGCTCGAGCATCACCGGCGTGTGGATCCGTTCGATGTCCATGATGTCTCCCACTCCTCGCCCTCGGGTTCCGATCCCCATCCGTTCGTCCTGCTGCGGGGAAGTGCAGCAGGCTCGCACGGCTGGGAGTCGGAGCCCGGGGACTCAGAAGAGTCCGGGGATCACCTCCTCCGCCGTCTCTGCGAAGGCCGCCTCCTGCTCGGCGAGGTATGTCTGCCACGCCGCTGCATCCCAGATCTCCACCCGCGTTCCCGCGCCGATGACCGTGAGGTCGCGGTCGAGCCCCGCATACGTGCGGAGGTTCGCGGGGACGGTGACCCGATGCTGCTTGTCGGGGGTCTCCGCAGAGGCCCCTGAGAGGAAGACGCGCATGTAATCGCGCGCCTGCTTGCTCGTGACGGGGGCTTGGCGGATCTTCTCGCTCATGCTCTCGAACTCCCGCGCGCTGAACACGTAGATGCAGCGCTCCTGACCACGCGTGAGCACGAGGCCGTTCGACAGCTCTTCCCGGAACTTCGCCGGAAGAATGACGCGGCCTTTCTCATCGAGCTTCGGTTCGTAGCTTCCGAGGAACATCGCGTCACCCCCATCCTCCGGCCAGGAACCAGGTGCTGGTTCTCCACTTTACTCCACTGTCCTCCACCAGACAACGACATTGGCTCGTTTCCGGGCGATTCGCCTCAGTGGAGTCCCGGATTCTCAGGGATCTCGGAGGTGGAGGGAAGTGGATGGCGAGGCCGGCGCCCGACTCAGGGATCACCGAGGCGTGCGCGAGTGGAGGATCCACGGGGTGCGGAGTGGAGGATCCGCGTGGTGGGAAGTGGAGAACCGCACAGGCCGTCGGATGATCCCGCCCGGGACACGAGAAACGGGCCGATCGATGATCGGCCCGTCAGTCGGTGGTCAGTGCGCGGAGCGCGTCAGTCGCGCCCCTCCTGGCGGCGGTCCCAGCGCTCGTTGAGTCGATCCATGAAGCCGCCGCGCGGCTTGGCCTGTCGCGAGGCGCTGCCCGACGGCCCGGGCACGCCCGACATGGGCGCGGACGACGCGGCGCGCTTCGACGGCGTGATGGCGACGAGCACCCCGATGAACATGAGCGCGAAGCCGAGCACGCCGATGATGAGGATCTGCGAGGCGACGCCGCCGATGAGGGCGCCCGCGCCCGCCACGGCGAGCAGCACGCCGAGCACGATCGCCCGGTAATTGGGTCGCCCGCGGCCGGCACCTCCGACCGTCGCGACGAAATCCGCGTCGTTCTTGTAGAGGTTCCGCTCCATCTCCTCGAGAAGGCGTTGCTCCTGCTCTGAAAGCGGCATCTCATTCCCCTCATGCTCGGGACCGACGCTTCGTGACGCCATTCTAGTCCTCCG
>DASTQT010000098.1:0-5849 GCA_035761605.1 Agromyces sp.
GCACGACGTGCGGGCGGCGTTCCGCGCGGCGCTGGCCGGATGGGGCCGCGACGTCGCCGTCCTCGACGATCCGGCCCTCGTCGACGCCGCCCTCGACGCGCTGTACGAGGACTTCCGCACGGTGCAGGCCGCCGAGGCCTGGGCGGCGCACGGCGCGTGGGTGCGCGCGCACCCGGGCGCGCTCGGCGCCGACGTCGCGGCGCGCTTCGCGTGGGCGTCCACGGTCTCGTCCGACGCCGAGCGGGCCGCCCGCGGGCGACTGGATGCCGCGCGCCGGGGGATCGACGCCGTGCTCGGCGATGCCGTCCTCGTGCTGCCCACTGCGGCATCCGTCGCGCCGGCACTGGACGCCGACGGTCGCGAGATCGAGGCGGTGCGCGCCGCGACGCTGCGGATGACCGCGGTCGCGGGCGTCACGGGTCGTCCGGCGCTGTCGGCGCCCCTGCTGGCGGTCGGCGGCGCACCGGTGGGCGTGTGCCTGGTCGGGCCGCGCGGCAGCGACCTGGCGTTGCTCGCCGTCGCGCGCGAGCTCGCGGCCGGCACGTCACCTCGCTGAAACACGGGTTCCGTAGCCTGCCCTCCTGGGACATCCGAGTCAGGGGGTCGTCATCATCGCCGCGCCGATCAACCCGCCCGTGCGCCTGCTCATGGGACCGGGACCCGTCAACGCCGACCCGCGCGTGCTGCGGGCGATGTCAGCGCAGCTCGTGGGCCAGTACGACCCGGTGATGACGGCGTACATGAACGAGACGATGGCGCTGTACCGCGGCGTGTTCCGCACGCGGAACGAGGCGACGCTGCTCGTCGACGGCACCTCGCGCGCGGGCATCGAGGCGGCGATCGTCTCGCTCGTCGCACCGGGCGATCGCGTGCTCGTGCCGATCTTCGGCCGGTTCGGGCACCTGCTCGCCGAGATCGCGCGCCGCGCCGGCGCCGAGGTGCACGTGCGCGAGGTCGAGTGGGGCGGGGTGTTCCCGGTCTCCGAGATCGAGCGGGCGATCGCCGAGGTGCGACCGGCACTGCTCGCCGTCGTGCACGGCGACACGTCGACCACCGTCGCACAGCCGCTCGACGAGCTCGGCGAGCTCTGCCGGCGGCACGGCGTGCTGTTCTACACGGATGTCACCGCCTCGCTCGGCGGCAACCGGTTCGAGATGGACGAGTGGGGGCTCGATGCCGCCACGGCGGGGCTGCAGAAGTGCCTCGGCGGGCCGTCCGGCAGCGCCCCGGTCAGCCTGTCGCCGACTGCCGTCGAGCGGATCCGGTCGCGCACCGGCGTCGAGGCCGGCCTCCGCAGGCCGGGCGATCCCGTGCGCGACGACCCGATCCGGTCGAACTACTTCGACCTCGGCATGATCCTCGACTACTGGGGTGAGCGTCGGCTCAACCACCACACCGAGGCGACCTCCATGCTCTACGCCGCGCACGAGTGCGCCCGCATCCTGCTCGAGGAGGGCGTCGACCGTGCCGTCGAACGGCACCGGCTGCACGGCACTGCGATGCTCGAGGGTGTCGTCGCGCTCGGGCTCGGCATCTTCGGCGATCGCGCGCACCGCATGCACAACGTCGTCGGCGTCCGGATCCCCGACGGGATCGACGGCGAGCGCGTGCGCGCGGCCCTGCTCGAGGACTTCGCGATCGAGATCGGCACGTCGTTCGGCCCGCTGCACGGCCGCATCTGGCGCATCGGGACCATGGGCGTCAACGCGCGCCGCGACGCCGTGCTGACCACGCTCGCCGCGCTCGAGCAGGTGCTGCGCGCCGAGGGGCACGCGTGCGCGGCGGGCGCAGGAGCAGGTGCGGCGCGAGACGTGTACGCGGGAGCGTCGGGATGAGCGCCCGCGCGGCCGCCGCGCGCGTGCTCGAGCGCTGCGACGAGCTCGCGACCGTCTCCGCCCACCCGGCCCGCATCGAGCGCGTGCACCTCTCGCCCGAGCACCGCCGGGCGAACGAGCTCGCCGGCACCTGGATGGCCGACGCTGGCCTCGCGACCTGGGTCGACGCCGCCGCCAACCGCTGCGGCCGGCTCGAGGGCGCGAGCGACGGCCTGCCCGCGCTGCTGCTCGGCTCGCACCTCGACACGGTGCGCGACGCGGGACGCTACGACGGCACGCTCGGCGTGCTCGTCGCGATCGAGGTGGCCGAGCGGATGGCGCGGCGCGACGAGCCGCTGCCGTTCGCGCTCGAGGTGGTCGGCTTCGCCGACGAGGAGGGCACCCGCTTCGGGAACGCGCTGCTCGGCAGCCGCGCGCTCGCCGGCGGCTTCGACCCCGCGTGGTGGCGGTTGCGCGACGCCGACGGCGTCACGCTCCGCGAGGCGTTCTCCGACTTCGGCCTCGACCCCGAGCATCTTCCGGGGGCGGCCCGGCGCCCGGAGGCCCTCGTCGGGTACCTCGAGGTGCACATCGAGCAGGGCCCGTACCTCGAGGAGGCCGACCGCGCACTGGCGGTGGTCTCGTCGATCGCGGGCGCCCGCCGCTTCGAGCTCACCATGACGGGGCGCGCCGGGCACGCGGGCGGCACGCCGTACGAACGTCGCCGCGACGCGCTCGTCGGCGCGAGCGAGCTCGTCGTCGACATCGAGGCGATCGGGCGCGCTCGCGGCGTGATCGCGACCGTCGGACGGCTCGAGGCGTTCCCCGGAGGCATCAACGTCATCCCGGGGCGCGTGGAGTTCACGCTCGACCTCCGCGGCGAGGCCGATGCCGCACGCGACGACGCGCTCGCCGAGATCCTCCGCCGCGGCCGGGACATCGCCGCGGCCCGCGGGCTCCGCCTCGAGGTGGACGAGATCTACCGGGCCGACGCGACCCCGTGCGCGCCGTGGCTGCGGGATGCGGTGGCCGGCGGCATCCGTCGCACCGGCGACCGCGACCCGTTGACGCTCTGGAGCCGCGCCGGCCACGACGGCATGGCCGTGCACGCGATCGCCGACATCGCGATGCTGTTCGTGCGGTGCGGCAACGGCGGCATCAGCCACCACCCCGACGAGATCGTGGCGCTCGAGGATGTCGCGGCCGCCGTCGACGCCCTCGAGGGTGCCGTGCTCGCCGTCGCGGAACGGGTGCGCTCGCGACCCGGTCGCTACAGTGGACGCACGTCGCACGCACGACAGCGGGAGGGGATGCCGATGGCCGAGGTTCCCGGGGCCGGCGAGCCGTTCCGCGACCGGTTGCGCACCTGCCTGCATGTGGAGCGCTGGGTCGAGGAGGTCGCGGGCGGTGCGCCGTACGCCGGGCTCGAGGCGCTGATCGCGGCGGCGGATGCCGCGGCCTCGCCGCTCTCGCCGGCCGAGGTCGACGAGGCGCTCGCCGCGCACCCTCGCATCGGCGAGCGCGCCGCCGGGGACGGCGCCGCGCAGCGCTTCTCGCGGTCCGAGCAGTCCTCGGCCGATGCCGACGACCCCGAGCTCGCCGCCGCGATCGCCCGTGGTAACCGCGCGTACGAGGAGCGGTTCGGGCGCATCTTCCTGATCCGCGCGGCCGGCCGTTCGCGCGCCGAGATCCTGGCCGAGCTCGAGCGGAGGCTCGCCCTCGGCGACGAGGAGGAGCTCGCGGTCGTGGGCGAGCAGTTGCGGGAGATCGCGCTGCTCAGGCTGCGGACGATGTTCGCCGACGCGTCGACCCCGATCGGGGCGGCCGCGTGAGCGCCCGCAGCCATGTCACCACCCACGTGCTGGATGCCGCGCGCGGGCGCCCCGCAGAGGGCGTCGCGGTGCGCCTCGAGTCGTGGGCCGACGGGGCGTGGTCGCCCGTCGCGTCGGGCGTGACGGACGGCGACGGCCGGATCGGCGTGCTCGGCCCCGCGCTGCTGCCCGAGGGCGTCTACCGTGCGGTGTTCGACACGGCCGCGTACTTCGGCGACCGGCCGACGTTCTACCCCGAGGTGGTGATCGTGTTCGAGGTCGCCGACGCCTCGGAGCACTACCACGTCCCGCTGCTGCTCAGCCCGTTCGCGTACTCCACGTACCGCGGAAGCTAGCGCGTGCGACGGTGCTCGGGGCGGGAAGGAACGGACGAAGGAGCGGCAGATGGGCATCATCCTCGGCGACAACCAGTACGGCAAGGCGGAGAACCGCGTCGTGCGGATCGTCCGCGACACCCCGCGGCACGAGATCCGGGACGTCAACGTCTCGACGGCGCTGCGGGGCGACTTCGCAGCCGCGCACCTCGTGGGGGACCAGTCGAACGTGCTGCCCACCGACACGCAGAAGCAGACGGCCTACGCCTACGCGAAGGAGGTCGGGATCGACTCGATCGAGGCGTACGGCCTCGCGCTCGCCCGGCACTTCGTCGACGACGTCTCGCCGGTGGACGCCGCGCGCGTCGAGGTCGAGGAGTACGCGTGGGAGCGCGTCTCCGTCGGCGGCGCCGAACACGACCACACGTGGGTGCGCTCGGGCCGGGAGGTGCGCATCGCCTCCGTCACGGTGGAGGGCACGGGACCGGAGCAGCGCACCTGGGTCACCGGCGGGCTGAAGGACCTCGTCATCTTGAAGTCGACCGGCTCGGAGTTCCACGGGTTCCTCGAGGACCCCTACACCGTGCTCCAGCCCACGACCGACCGCATCATGGCGACCTCGCTCCTCGCGCGGTGGCGGTTCACGACGGCCGAGGCGGACTGGAACGCCGTCTACCCGGGGGTGCGGCAGGCGCTCGTCGAGGCGTTCGCCACGGTGACCTCGCTCGCGCTGCAGCAGACGCTCTACGAGATGGGGCGCGCCGTCCTCGAGGCGTTCGACATGATCGCCGAGGTGCGCCTCTCGGCGCCGAACAGGCACCACTTCCTGTACGACCTCGCGCCGTTCGGGATCGAGAATCGCGGTGAGGTGTTCCACGCCGATGACCGGCCGTACGGGCTGATCCAGGCGAGCGTCCTCCGCGACGATGCGCCGGACGCCGGTCCGGCCTGGCAGGCGTACACGGGCCTCGTCTGAGGTCGCCCCGGTGCGGCGGGTTCAGACGCGCCGATCGGGGTGCATGTCGAGCCGGGCGAGTGCGACGTCCTCCGCGATCTGGACGAGGTTGTAGAGCACGAGCGAGGTCGCGGTGACCGCGACGACCGAGGCCCAGAGCGCCGAGAACTGGGCTTGGGCGATGTACCCGCCGACCGCGCCGCCGATGCCCTCGCCCGTCGCGAGCCATTCCGCGAGGAGGGCGCCGGTGATGGCGCCGGGCACCGAGATGCGGACGGCCGCGAAGAAGGACGGCGACGAGGACGGGAGCGCGACCTTCCGCAGCGCCGTGAACGGCGAGCCCCCGTAGACGGCCACCACGTCGTGCATCTGCGGTGAGGCCGATCCGAGCCCGAACGCGATGCTCACGAGCGCCGGGAAGAGCACGACGATGCCGCCGATGACGGCGACGCTCCAGGCGTCGCGGCCGAAGATCATGATGATGACGGGGGCCATCGCCACGAGCGGGACAGAGCGGAGCAGCATCGCGACGGGCATGAGCGCGTGCTCGAGCCCCTTCGAGAGCTGGAACGCGATCGCGCCGAGCAGGGCGACGAGGAGGCCGAAGACGAAGCCGATCGCGGCATCGGCGAGCGTGACCGTGAGGAGCGAGGCGAGCTCTGCTCGGTGCTCCGCCGCGTCGGGCGCCGTGACGAGGTACTCCCAGACCTCGAGCGGCCCCTTCGCGACGTACGGGGAGACGTCGAACGCCCAGAGCACGCCGACCCACAGCGCGACCACGGCGACGATGGTGACCAGGAACGTGCCGACGCTCGAACCGAGCGCGCGGGCCGTCGCGCGGACCGCCTCGGCGCGCACCTGGCGGCGCCGGGCCTCGGCGGTGGGTGCGGGCTCCGCCATCAGCTGCTCTGTCCGCGTGCCCACGGCGCGACCG
>DASTQT010000099.1:0-4294 GCA_035761605.1 Agromyces sp.
GACGTGGTCGTCGGCAACCTCGAGTTCGTGCTCGCGGCCGGCGGCCGGCCGTGGCCCGGCAAGGTGTTCCACTTCCGCGCCGACCCGGCCGCGGTCGCGAGCCTCGAGACGGCCGGGTTCGCGCTCGTCTCGGTCGCGAACAACCACGTGCTCGACTTCGGCGTGGCGGCGGCGCTCGAATCGCTCGCGACGCTCGCGGGGCGTGACATCCGCTTCGCGGGCGCCGGCCCGGACCTCGACGCCGCCCGGGCGCTCGCAGTGGTCGCGCGCGACGGCCTCTCGATCGGGATGATCGCCTTCACCGACAACGAGCCGGACTGGGCGGCTGGCCCCGCCGCGCCAGGCGTGCACCACGCGCCCGTCGATCCGCGCGACCCGCGCGCCGCGGCGATCCTCGACGCGGTCGCGCGCGCGAAGGCGGACGTCGACCTGCTGATCGCGTCGGCGCACTGGGGCGGCAACTGGGGCGCGGACGTGCCGCGATCGCACCGGGCGTTCGCGCGCGCCCTCGTGGAGGCGGGTGCGGACGTCGTCTTCGGGCACTCACCTCACATCGTGCGCGGCATCGAGGTGATCCGCGGTCGCCCGGTCCTGTACGGCACCGGCGACTTCGTCGACGACTACGCGGTCGACCCCGTCGAGCGGAACGACCGCTCGTTCGTGTTCGTGCTCCGCACCGAGGGGGCGACGCCGGTCGAGCTGCGACTGCACCCGACCGAGATCGAGAGCTGTCGCGTCCGGCTCGCGCGCGGGCACGCCCGGGAGGCCGCCGACGTGATGGCGCGGCGCTGCGCGGCGCTCGGCACCCGCGCGGACTGGGACGCCCATGAGGGCTGCCTCGCCATCCGGATCGAGCCGGCCGCGGCCTGATCGACGGCGCGACACGCGCGTCGACCGCAGTGCCGGTGGTGGGGGTCGAACCCACACGCCCTCTCGGGCAAAGCATTTTGAGTGCTCCGCGTCTGCCATTCCGCCACACCGGCCCGAAGGCCCCGGCCAGAATACCGTAGGCTTTCCTGCGTGACAGACACCGAAGACACCCAGCCGCCGGCACCGCGACGCGTCGTCGTCGCGGAGGACGAGTCGCTCATCCGCCTCGACATCGTCGAGATCCTGCGCGACAACGGCTACGAGGTGGTCGGCGAGGCCGGCGACGGCGAGACCGCGGTCCAGCTCGCCACCGAACTGCGACCCGACCTGGTCATCATGGACGTGAAGATGCCCCAGCTCGACGGCATCTCCGCCGCGGAGCGGCTCTCGAAGGGACACATCGCCCCGGTCGTGCTCCTCACGGCGTTCAGCCAGAAGGAGCTCGTCGAGCGCGCGAGCGAGGCGGGCGCGCTCGCCTACGTGGTGAAGCCGTTCACGCCGAACGACCTGCTGCCCGCGATCGAGATCGCCCTGGCCCGCCACGCGCAGATCATCGCGCTCGAGGCCGAGGTCGGCGACCTCGTGGAGCGGTTCGAGACGCGCAAGCTCGTCGACCGGGCCAAGGGCCTGCTCAACGAGAAGATGGGCCTCACCGAGCCCGAGGCGTTCCGCTGGATCCAGAAGGCCTCGATGGACCGGCGACTGACCATGAAGGACGTCTCGCAGGCCATCATCGAGCAGCTCGCGCCGAAGAAGTAGGCCCTCCGGCCCTAGGCCGGGCCCGACGTACGGGCGAGTGTGGGTGTATCCCGGGCCGACGCGCCCGGTTCCGTCCGGAGCGGGGGGTACACGCATGCTGCACGACGCGACGTCCAGGCTGGTCAGCCGGTTCGAGGAGGTTCGACTCGGCGACGCGCCGGTCGTCGGCGGCAAGGGGGCGAACCTCGGTGAGATGACCTCAGCCGGGCTCCCGATCCCGCCCGGCTTCGTCGTCACCGCCGGGGCCTATCTCCGCGCGGTCGACGCGGCGGGAGTCAGGCAGCGGCTGCTCGACGGGTTCCGCGCCGCGGCCGAGGCCGTCGACGACCCGACGGCGCTCGCGAGCGCGGCCGCGTCCCTGCGGGACACGGTCGGCGGCATCGCGGTGCCCGCCGAGGTGCGCGAGGCCATCCTGGGCGAGTACCACCGGCTGGGCGACGGCATCGCGGTCGCGGTCCGCTCGTCGGCGACGTCCGAGGACGCCGAGGGCACCTCGTTCGCGGGGATGCACGAGACCTACAACAACGTCGTCGGCGACGACGCGGTGATCGAGCGCGTGCGCGACTGCTGGGCGTCGCTCTACGGCGATCGCGTCATCTCGTATCGAGCCAGCCAGCGCATGGACGAGGAGCCGGAACTCGCGGTCGTGGTGCAGGCGCAGGTCGTCTCCGACCGTTCGGGCGTGATGTTCACGGTCGACCCGTCGACGGGCGCCCGCGACCGGCTCGTGATCGAGGCCGCGCTCGGGCTGGGCGAGGTCGTCGTGTCGGGCGCGGTCGAGCCCGACACGTACATCGTCGCCAAGGAGGGTCCGCGGCTGATCTCGGTCCGTGTCGGGCGCCAGACGCACCGGCTCGTCGCCGCCGAGGACGGCACCGTGCAGCGCGAGGACCTCGAGCCGGCCTCGGCCGACGCGCGCGTGCTCTCCGATGCCGAGGTGCTCGAGGTGGCCGCCCTCGGCCTGCGCGTGGAGGCGCACTACGGCGAACCGCAGGACACCGAGTGGGCGTATTCGGGCGGGCGGCTGTGGATGCTGCAGTCCCGTCCGGTCACGACGCTCGGCGGCGGCCCCGCGCCGGGCGCCTCCGCCGGCGGCCCGCCGGTCGGCACCGTGCTGCTCCGCGGCCTCGCGGCGGCACCCGGCCGCGTGTCGGGGCGCGTCCGCATCCTGCAGGGTCCGGCCGAGGGTGCCGCGCTGCAGGCGGGCGAGATCCTCGTCGCGCCGATGACCAACCCCGACTGGGTGCCGACGATGCGGCGTGCCGGGGCGGTCGTCACCGACGGCGGCGGCATGACCTGTCATGCCGCCATCGTCGCGCGCGAGCTCGGCGTGCCCGCCGTCGTCGGCGCGCGCACGGCGACCTCCGTGCTGCGCGACGGCGAGCTCGTCACGGTCGACGGGGCGAAGGGCGAGATCGTCGAGGGGGCGGATGTCGCGACATCCGCCGCGCCCGCGGCCGCCGTGTCGGGGGTGCAGGCTCCCGCGGCGCCGGAGTCGCTCGCGACGAAGCTCTACGTCAACCTCGCGATCGCCGAGCGCGCGGCGGACGCCGCCGCGCTCGACGTCGACGGCGTGGGACTGCTGCGCGCCGAGTTCATGATCACCGACGCGCTCGGCGGCCTGCACCCGCGCGAGATGCTCGCCCGCGGGCAGCGCGAGGAGTTCATCCGCCGGATGACCGGGTCGCTGCTCGAGGTGACGCGCGCGTTCGGCCGCCGGCCCGTGGTGTACCGCACGATCGACTTCCGCACGAACGAGTTCCGCGGGCTCGAGGGCGGCGACCGGTTCGAGCCGCAGGAGAACAACCCGATGATCGGGTACCGGGGCGCCTACCGGTACGTGAAGGAGCCCGAGCTGTTCGAGCTCGAGCTCGAGCTCCTCGCCCGGGTGCGCGAGGAGACGCCGAACCTGCACGTCATGCTGCCGTTCGTGCGCACGCGCTGGGAGCTCGAGGCATGCCTCGAGCTCATCGACGCGAGCCCGCTCGGCGGCCAGCGCGGGCTCAAGCGCTGGGTCATGGCCGAGGTGCCGTCGGTCGTGTACCGGATCCCCGAGTACGCCGCGATGGGCATCGACGGCGTCTCGATCGGCTCGAACGACCTCACGCAGCTCATGCTCGGCGTCGACCGCGACTCGGAGGTGTGCGCCGAGCTGTTCGACGAGTCCGACGCGGCGGTGCTCGACGCGATCGAGCGCATCGTCACGGCGTGCCGCACGGCCGGGATCACGTCGTCGCTGTGCGGCCAGGCGCCGTCGAACACGCCCGCGTTCGCCGAGCACCTCGTGCGTTTCGGCATCGACTCGATCTCGGTGAACCCGGATGCCGCCGACCGCACGCGACGCGTCGTCGCCGCCGCCGAACGGCGCATCCTGCTGGACGCGGCGCGGCGGTCGGCGGGCGCCTGATCGCACGCCGTCGGGCGCCGCCGTGACCGCCGGGAGCGTCGGTGGCCGCTTGTAGTCTTGGGGGGTGTCGGACCCCACCCCCGCAAAGCCCACCCTCCTCGTCGTCGACGGCCACTCCCTGGCCTACCGCGCCTTCTACGCGCTGCCCGTCGACAGCTTCAGCACTCGCGACGGCCAGCACACCAACGCCATCCACGGCTTCCTGTCGATGCTGCTCATGCTGCTGCGCAACGAGAAGCCCACGCACCTCGCGGTCGC
>DASTQT010000100.1:0-16311 GCA_035761605.1 Agromyces sp.
GCATCTCAGCGTTGCTCGCCCCGCTGTACCATCCGTCGGTCGTCATCATCGCCCTGACCGCGTTCGTCGCCGTCGATGTGGTCCTGCTGGTGACCGGGAACGGCTTCGCCGCCCTCGAGCAGGTGATGCTGACGCCGACCCTCCTGCTCGCGCTGTTCGGGTTGCTCACGCTCGGCGCGCTCATCCACGAACTCGGCCATGCCGCCGCCTGCAGCTACGGCGGCGGCCGTCCCGGCGTGATCGGCTTCGGCCTCTACCTCGTCTTCCCCGCCTTCTTCACCGACGTGACCGACAGCTACCGACTCGGCAGGGCGGGGCGCCTTCGCACCGACCTCGGAGGCCTCTACTTCAACGTGCTCTGCGTGATCGCCGCGGGCACGGGCTACCTCCTCAGCGGGAACGGCCTGCTCCTGCTCATCGTCATCGTGATGCAGCTGCAGATGCTCCAGCAGCTTCCGCCGACGATCCGACTGGACGGGTACTTCATCCTCGCGGATCTCGCCGGCGTTCCCGATCTCTTCGCACGCGTGCGACCGGTCTTCCGCAGCCTCCTGCCCGGACGCGCGCCCGACCCCAAGGTCGCCGAACTGCGTCCCGCGGCCCGGAGGATCGTCACGGCCTGGGTCCTGATCGTGATCCCGCTCCTCGTCGGCGTCCTGCTGTGGACGCTCTGGATGCTCCCCGGCATCCTCGCCTTCGCTTCGCAGGCGGTCGCGACGCATGCGGAGAACGCGGCAGCGGCGTGGGGCGAGGGTCGCCCGATCGACGTCGCCCTCGCCGTCATCTCGATCATCCTGCTGCTGTTGCCGCTCGCCGGCCTGGCGATCGTCCTCGCGAGGCTGGCGCGGATGCTCGGGACCTGGCTGGCCCGCACCATCTCGAAAACGACCCGGAATTCGAGCCGATCGACCGATCACGTGGAAAGGACCGCAACGATGAGCACCTTCAGCCCGGTGTCGTCCGACCGGACGCCCGCACCCGCCCAGCCGGACGACGCACCCCGCCAGTCCGAACCGCCCCGGATCGCGGTGGCGCCTGCACGCGAACCTCGCGAGCGGCCGGCCGAGCCGCCGCCCGAGCCGATCGTCCGCCCGGCTCCTCGCCCTTCCTTCATCGCCGAGGAGCGGATCGCGCTGCCCGCGACGGAGGGGCTGCGTGGTGCGGTCGCACGAGCGACGGGCCTGCGGGTCCGCCCCTCCTCATCGGAGGCGGAGCGCCGACGCCGCATCGAGCAGGTCAGCATGCAGTGGCCGCGAGCGCGCACGATCTCGATCGTCAACGGCAAGGGCGGCGTGGGGAAAACCGTGACCACCGCGATGCTCGCGGCCGTCTTCGCGCGCAACGGCGGCACGGGCGTGCTGGCCTGGGACAACAACGACACCCGGGGCACCCTCGGATGGCGCACCGAGAAGAGCGCCCACGACGCGACGGTGCAGGACCTGATCCCCCAGACCGGCACGCTGCTCGGGCAGCGGGCGCAGATCGCCGAGATCGCCCGGTTCGTCCACCACCAGTCGACCGACAAGTACGACGTGCTGCGCTCCAACCCCGCGCTCCTCGCGACGAACCAGCGGCTGACCCGCGACCAGTTCGACGCCCTGCACGACGTGGCCACGAAGTACTTCCGGATGGTGCTGTTCGACTCGGGCAACGACGAATCCGCTCCACGGTGGCTGCGGATGATCGACGTCACCGACCAGCTCGTCGTCGCCACGACGGCTCAGGGCGAATCGGCGGAGTCGGGGGCGCTGCTCCTCGAGGCGCTCCACGACCGCGATGCCGCGTCGGCCGAGCTGGCTCGGAACGCCGTCGTCATCGTGCTGCGCGCCGAGCAGGAGGCGTCGGCGGCCGACGTCAAGCGGGTCGCCCAGGGGTTCGCGCCGATGGTCCGCGCGGTCATCACGGTGCCGTTCGACCGGGCGCTGCACGCCGGCCCGCTGCGGTTCGACTCGCTCGCCCCGGAGACGCGCGATGCGTGGCTCCACGCCGCCGCCGCGGTCGCAGAAGGCCTGTGATCCGCCGCGTGTCGCCGAGTGACCTCAGCGACCGAAGAGCCGTGCGAAGAAGCCGGTCGACGGCTCGTTCTCGTGCCCGGCGCAGCGCTGGTTGCGCGGGACGCCGCGCATGACCTGATCGACGTGCTGGCCGCAGCCGGCCCAGGTGGTCTTTCCGCACTTCCGGCAGGTGACGGCTCGGCACATGTGGGGTTCTCCTCGGTTCGGGTGGGTGGGGTCGGTCGCAGGGGTCAGTCGTGGGTGCCGTCGCACCACTGTTCGGCGGGCACGTACTCCTTGACGCTGTCGACGTGCTGGCCGCAACCGGCCCAGGTGGTCTTGCCGCAGGTGCACGAGACGGGGCTGCACATGAAGGTTCTCCTCGGTATGTGTGTGGGTCGTTGGGGTCGGATGACGCGTCAGGCCGCGATCGCGTCGGCCTCGACGGCCGCGCGCGAGGCCGTGCCGGCCTTCCAGGTGAGGTATCCGCCGTCGAGGTTGACGGCGTCGCGGCCGAGCTGCGAGAGCAGGCGCACCGCGGTGTGCCCGCGCTGGCCGACCTTGCAGTGGACGATGAGCCGACCCGACGGCAGTTCGCCGGCGCGGGAGCGGAGCTCGTCGAGCGGGATCCGGACCGAGCCCGGGATCGCGCCATCCGCCACCTCGTCGGCCGTGCGCACGTCGACGACGGTCGCGCCGGCGTCGACCGCCGCGTCGAGCTCGTGCCACTGGATCGAGGGCGTGAGGCCCTCGAACGCGTTGAGCGCGACGTAGCCGAGCATGTTCACCGGGTCCTTCGCCGACGAGTACTGCGGCGCGTACGCGAGCTCGAGGTCGGCGAGCTCGGAGGCGGTGATGCCGCCGGCCATCGCGGTCGCGATGACGTCGATGCGCTTGTCGACGCCCTCGCCGCCGACGCCCTGGGCGCCGAGGATGACGTCGGTCGCGGCGTCGACGATGAGCTTGAGCGCCATCGTCTCGGCACCCGGGTAGTACCCGGTGTGCGAGGCGGGGTGGGTGTGGATGACGCGGATGTCGCGCTCGCGCGAACGCAGCAGCTTCTCGTTCCAGCCGGTCGCCGCGATGGTGAGCCCCATGACGCCGACGACGGCGGTGCCGAGCGCCTCGCGCACCCGGACCCGACGCCCGGCGATGGAATCGGCCGCGAGCCGGCCGTGGCGGTTGGCGAGACCCGCGAGCGCGACGAGCCGGGGCTCGCCCGTGATCGCGTCGACCTTCTCGACCGCGTCGCCGATGGCCCAGATGTGCGGGTCGCTCGTGCGCAGTGCGTCATCGACCCGGATGCCGCCGCGCGGGCCGAGCTCGAGGCCGGCACCCTTCGCGAGGTTCGTGTCGGGCCGCACGCCGATGGAACCGAGCACGAACTCGGCGGGCACGGTCGTGCCGTCGCTGAGCGTCGCCGTGTCGGGCCCGAGCGTCGTCACCTGCGTGCCGAGGCGCACGTCGACGCCGGTGTCGCGGAGGCGGTCGGCGACCGGCGCGGCCATCTCGGGGTCGAGCGGGGGCAGCACCTGGTCGCCGAGTTCGACGAGGGTCACGTCGAGGCCGCGGTGGGCGAGGTTCTCGACCATCTCGAGGCCGATGAACCCCGCGCCGATCACGAGCGCGCTGAGCGGGGCGACGTCGAGGGCCGCCATGGCGGCGTCGACGTCGTCGATGTCGCGCAGGGTGAGCATCCGCTCGCCGCCCTCGATGGGCGGACGGACGGGGGTGGCGCCGGGCGAGAGCACGAGCGCGTCGTAGCGCAGCGTCGTCTCTTCGCCGGTGGCGAGGTCGCGTGCGAGCACGGTCCGCGCCTCGCGGTCGATCGAGACGGCCTCGGTGCGCACGCGCACGTCGAGGCCGAACCGGCTGCCGAGCGAGGCGGGCGTCTGGAGGAGCAGACTCGAGCGCTCCTCGATCACGCCGCCCAGGTAGTACGGGAGTCCGCAGTTCGCGAACGACACGTGGCCGCCGCGCTCGAGGACGATGATCTGCGCGTGCTCGTCGAGCCGTCGCAGTCGCGTCGCGGCGGACATGCCGCCCGCGACGCCGCCGATGATGAGGTATTGCTTGGAAGTCATGACCCCATCGTACGGATACCCCCGGGGTATTGTCAAAATACGTCAGGGGTATCTCTCAGGTTGTCTCGATCACGCCCATCATGCCGTTGTCCTCGTGGTCGAGGATGTGGCAGTGGTACACGGTCCGGCCCCTCAGGCCCTCGAATGCGATCCGCACGACGGTGGTGCTGCGCGCTCGCACCGGCACGACGTCGCGCACGTCGACGTCGGCTGCGGCGAGCGCGGCGCCGTCGACCTCGACGAGTTGCATGGGCCAGACGTGCAGGTGGAACGGATGGTCCATCGGGCTCTCGTTCACGATCGTCCACTCCTCGATCGCGCCGTGCGCGACGTCGAGGTCGACGCGGTCGTGGTCGAACTCGCGGCCGTCGATCGTGAACGCCATGCCGCCGCCCATGCCGCCCGCCATGCCGCCCATCCCCATCGCGAGCCTCACCGTGCGCCGCGCGGTCACGGCCCGGGTCCGCAGGTCCCGCGGCGCGGTCGGCCGCGGGGCCGGATCCACCGCTGCGCCCACCGCGCCGGTCACCGTGAACGCCGCGAGGTCCGCACCGGCCGTCGCGCTCGATGGCGCGCCCATCATGCCCATGGCGCCACGGTCGAACGGCAGTGTCCGCAGCACCGCCTCGCCCTCGACGGCCGTGACGAGCAGGTCGGCCCGGTTGCCGGGCGCGAGCACGAACTCGTCGACGTCGCGCGGTGCGGCGAATCGCCCGGAGTCGATGCCGAGCAGCGCCATCCGCTGCCCGTCGAGGCGCAACCGCAGGAAGCGGGAGCTGCACGCGTTCACCAGCCGCCAGCGCTCGCGGTCGCCGGGCGCGGCCTCCATGGTGGCGCCGAGCTGGCCGTTCACGAGCACGAGTTCGCCCTCGCGGCCCAGCATCCGCTCGGCCTGCGTGGCGACGTGCAGGTCGCCCGCCGCGTCGAACCCGGTGTCCGAGACGATGAGCAGGCGCTCGCGGGACGCCGGGATCGGCGTCGGGTCCTCGACGATGATGGCCCCGAAGAGCCCGCCGAACAATTGCTCGGCCGTGTTGCCGTGGTGGTGCGGGTGGTACCAGAAGACCCCGGGCGGATGGTCCGTGCCGAGCCGGTAGTCGTAGTCGAACGCGCCGCCCGGCTCGATCATGACGAACACGTTGTCGCCGTTGCCCTCGGGCGAGACGACCATCCCGTGCGCGTGCAGGTTCGTGGGCGCGTCGAGTCCGTTGCGCAGGCGGAGGGTGATGCGGTCGCCCGCCCGGACTCGCAGGGTCGGTCCGGGCACCCCGTCGCGATAGGACAGCGCGCGCACTCGGCGCCCCGCGACCTCGGTCTCGACGAGGGCCGCCGTGAGCGCCAGGTCGAGACGTCCGTCGACGCTCGCGAGCACCTCGGGTTCCCGGAGCGTGCCGGCTGACGTGCCGGGCTCGTCCGAGGCGCCGGGCGCCGGCGACGGGCCGGGTGACGTGCCGGCTGCGGGCGTCGGCGCGTCCGCGTCGTCACGAAGCCCGTTCCACAGCAGCACGCCGCCGGTCACCGCCGCGACGCCGGCCGCCCCGAGCAGCAGCACGTCCCGGCGCGTCCATCCCCGGCCATCCGCCATGGATGGACCATACCCCCACCGCGTATCGGGTCGATGGGACCTCGGACCCGTCAGCGCGGGCGCCGACGCCCACCGCGCCGCGCCGTCCAGGCGAGGTACGCGCCGAGCGAGCCGAGCACGCCGAGACCGGTGCCCACCATGACGCCCTCCCACGAACGGTACTTCCGCTCGCTCGAGACCAGGCTGCCGACGCCCGTGATGAACGCGGCGCTGAGCATGCCCGCGACGAGCCGGTTGCCGATGCGCTCCGCCCGGCCCATGAGCGGCTCGAGCTCGGCGGCGCGCAGGTGCACCTGCACGCCGCCGCCGTCGGCGTGCTCGAGGAGCCGACGCAGCGTCCCGGGCATGTCGAGCGCCAGTTCGCCGAGGTCGGCCGACGCCCGCGCGATTCGCCGGGCGAGCACGCCCGCACTGAACCGCTCGCGCGCGAGTCGTTGCGCGTACGGCTCGAGCGACTCGCCGAGGCGGAACTCAGGGTCGAGGCGCAGGGCCAGCCCTTCGATGAGCAGCAGCGCCTTGAACAGCAGCGCCATCTCGCGCGGCAGCCGCAGCCGGTGATCGCGGAGGATGGCGAACAGCTCGGCGATCATGCGCGCGAACGGCGTCTCGCGCAACGAATGCAGGCGGTACCGGGCGAGGAAGACCGCCAGGTCGTCGCGCAGCACCTCGCGATCGACGCCCGCCGAGCCCGGCGACATGTTCACGAGCGACGCGGCGAGCAGGTCGGCGTCGCCGCGCACGAGCGACACGAACAACCCGCTCAGGTGGCCTCGGAGCTCCTCCCCGATCTCGCCGACCATGCCGAAGTCGATGAGCGCGATCGTGCCGTCGTCGTGGATGAAGAGGTTGCCGGGGTGCAGGTCGGCGTGGAAGAAGCGATCCTCGAACGTCATCTTCAGCACGATGTCGGCGCCCTTGCGGGCGACGCGCTTCCGGTCGACGCCGGCGGCGTCGAGCCCTGCGGAGTCGCTCACGTTCATGCCCGACATCCGCTCGAGGGTCAGCACGCGCGAGGTCGTGTAATCCCAGAAGACGCGCGGGATGAGAAGGTCGGGGTCGTCCGCGAAGTCCTCGGCGAACCGCTCGGCGTTGCGGCCCTCCTGCAGGTAGTCCAGCTCGGCGCGCAACGTCTGCGCGAACTCCTCCGCGATGCCCGGCGCGTCGTAGTCGCGCGCGAGGCTCCACGTGCGGCTCGCGCGCAGCGCGAGGTTCCGCAGGATCTCGAGGTCCTCCTGCACCTGCGCGACCGCGCCGGGGCGGCGCACCTTCACCACGACGGGCGTGCCGTCGTGCAGCGTCGCGGTGTGGGCCTGGCCGATCGAGGCGGATGCCATCGGCGCATCGTCGAACGTCGCGAACAGCTCCTCGGGCTCTCCCCCGAGCTCGCGCCGGATGACCGCGCGGATCAGCTCGGTCGCGACCGGCGGCGCGGCGTCCTGCAGCTTCGCGAGCTCGTCGGCGTACGCGGGCGGCACGAGGTCGGAACGCGTGGAGAGCAGCTGCCCGAACTTGATGAAGGTCGGCCCGAGCTCCTCGAGCGCCTGGCGCACGTGCTCGGGCGATGCCTCGGCTCCGGCGGCGGGCTCCGTTCCGTTGCGCCGGAACGGGTTGAGACGCCCGGCGCCGATGAGTCCCGCCAGGAATCCGAAGCTGTGGCGGCGCAGCACGGCCGCGATCTCGCGGTACCGCGCGGTGTGGCGCGTCTCGGCCTGGCCGTTGCTCATGCCGTCCAGCCTGTCATCGGTGCACCCCCGTCAGAGGCTACGCCACGGACCCGTCCGGACATGGAAACGGGCCCCCGCCGTGATCGGCGAGGGCCCTGCGCGGTACCGGCGTCAGTCGCCGGCCGCGCCGTTCCCGGCCTTCTCGTCGGCGACCGACCCGCCGTCGACGGCAGCGTCGCCCGCGCCCTCGGGAGCGCCGGCGCCTTCGCCGGCACCCTCGGGAGCGCCGGTTCCGGTGCCCACGCCCGCACCCGCGTTCTCGGCGGCGTTCTCGAGACCCGCCTCAGCGTGCTCGTCGGCGTGCTCCTCGGCGACCTCGACGCCGTTGCCGGCGTGCTCCTCAGCCGTCTCGAGGCCCGACTGGCGCTGCTCCTCGCCCTTCTGACGGGCGTTCTCGGCCGTCTCGAGGCCGAACTCGCTGTTCTCGACGCCCGACTCGCTCACGTGCTCGCCGCCGGGGTGCGTGCCGGTGACCTGCTCGAAGACCTCCTGCGCGGGCGCGGGGAGGACGCCCGCCGCACCGGCCGCACCGGCTCCGGTCGCGCCGACGGCCGCTGCGGCCGTCGCTCCGATGGCGATCTTCGCCGCGAGGCCGAGGCCCGCGAACCACTCCAATGCCACTCTGCTTCTCCTTGCCGACCGCGCCGCCGTGAGAGGGGGCGACGCCGTCATGTCCGGGTTCTCTGGGGGGAACGCCACGATCGTCGACACACGGTCGAGATCGAGGCGGGACGCCACCGCGGCGCTCGGCCGCGGTGGCGTCCCGAGTGAGGAACCACGGAACTCGGAGACGGCCGCAGCGAGGGGGGAGAGCTCGCGGCGGGCGTGGGGGGTACGCCCGCGGAGCAGAGCCGCAGCCTCGTCGTCGGTGATCCGGTGATTCCTCATCTCACTCCCTGCCATCGCCGGCGCGCCCGCGAGGGGTACGGCCTGAAGAGAATTTCCTCCGCAACGTCTCGAGGGCACGACGCTGCAACGCCTTCACGGCCCCGGGTCGCTTGCCGAGGACCTCGGCGACCTGCTCGATCGTGAGGTCGCCGACGATGCGGAGGACCATCACGTCGCGCTGGTCGGGGGAGAGCCCCTCGAGCAGTGCGCGCGTCGAGTCATCCGCGATGCGCGCGAACGCCTCGTGCTCGGCGCTCGGGGCCCGACGGTCGTCGAGTTCCTGCTGCCACTCCTCGTGCTCGCCGCGCCGCGAACGTCGACGCAACTCGTCGGTCAGCCGCCGGAACGCGATCGTGAACACGAATGCGCGGAACTCCGCCTCGCCGCCGGAGAACGTGCCGAGCCGGTCGAACACCGCGAGGAACACCTCGCTCGTGAGATCGTCGGGCTCGCGCGACCCTCGCGAGCGGAGGAACGCCGCGACCGCCGGCGCGTACTCGTTCCACAGGTCGGTCGACGCCCAGCGCGCACCGGCCTGCGCGGCGAGCAGCACCGTCTCGAACTGATCCGGGCCGATCGCCGCCGGACGGACGCGCGCGACCCGCTCAGCAGGGAGCGAGGTTCGCGCGAGCGCGCCGTCCGGGTCCGTCACCCGCCCGAGTGTAGGACACCCGAACGGGGGTCCGCAGCGCCGAGTCCACAGCCCGGGACGGATGGCGCGCCCGGGCGGTCACGCCGCCACCGCGGCATCCGGCGCTCAGAACTTCGAGCCGAGCGCCTTCGCCTTGATCGCCTCGAACTCGCCGTCGGTGATCACGCCCTGGTCGCGCAGCGCCTGGGCCTTCGCGATCTCCTCGGACGGGCTCGCGAACGAGATCTGCCGGTACTCCTCCGGGCTGTACTCCTGGTACTCGACCTGCTTGCGCGCCGACCGCTCGGCCATGCCCTTGCCGCGCACGATCAGGTAGACGAGGCCCGTGATCCACGGCAGGAACAGCAGCAGGAGCAGCCACAGCGCCTTGAGCCATCCGTTCAGCTGATGGTCGCGGAAGATGTCGATGACGATGTAGATCAGCACGAGGATGTAGGCCAGGTAGGCGAACATCCAGAAGAAGAACCAGATCCAGCTCCACAGGTCCACTGCCTGCCCCTTTCGACACCGTCCTCAAACCTGGCCACACGCTACTCCCCGCATGGGCCGTCTACGGTCTTTGGTCCCGGAGCGGCGGCGCGGCGCGTCGTTACTCTGACCTCATCGACCGGTGGTCGGTCGTTCTGAGGGGGGCGATCGTCATGATGCTCGTGTTGTCGTGCGGGGCCGCTCGCGCGTTGCGGGCCGGTATCGGCGGTGGGGTGGTCCGGTCATGAGCGCAGCGGATGCCGCGGCGAACCGGCCGCGCGACGCGGCGCTGCCGAAGGCCGCCGCGATCCCGAAGACCGTCTGGATCTCGTGGGTCGCATTGGCGCTGATGACGACGAGCTCGGTCGCGAGCCTGCGACCGGCGCCCACGATGGCCGTCTACGGCCTGGCCTGCATCTTCCTGTACCTCGTGCCGGCGATCGTGTTCCTGCTCCCCACATCGCTCGTCTCGGCGGAACTCGCGTCGGGGTGGAAGGGCGGCGTCTACAACTGGGTGGCCACGGGCATCTCCAAGCCGATGGGTTTCCTGGCGGTGTGGTGCCAGTTCGCGATGACGATCTTCTACTATCCGAGCCTGCTCGGGTTCGTGGCGAGCACGCTCGCGTACGTCATCAACCCGAACCTCGCCTCGAGCGGCGTCTGGACGGCGCTCGTGATCATGGTCTGCTACTGGTCGGGCGTGTTCCTGACTTCTCGTGGAACCAAGGGCGTCGCGGGCCTGGCGAGCGGTGGACTCATCATCGGCACGCTGATCCCGGGTGCCGTGCTCGTCATCCTCGGCGCGGTGTTCCTCGGCCAGGGCAACGAGTCGGCGGCCCCCATGACGGCCGAGAACCTGCTGCCGCAGTGGGCCGGCCTGGCGAGCCTCGTGCTCATCGTGAACAACTTCCTGTCGTACAGCGGCATGGAGATGAACGCGGTGCACGTCGGGTCGCTCCGCAACCCCGGGAAGGAGTTCCCGAAGGCGATCTTCCTCGCGATGGGTCTCGTGCTGCTGATCTTCATCCTCCCGGCGCTCGCGATCAGCTGGGTGGTTCCCGCGGAGCAGCTCTCGCTCACGGCCGGCGTCATGCAGGCGTTCGACGCGGTGTTCGCGGCGTTCAACTGGCAGTGGCTCACGCCGATCGTCGGCATCATGCTCGTCGCGGCGTCGCTCGGCGGCATGCTCACCTGGCTCGCCGGCCCGTCGAAGGGCCTGCTGCTCATCTCGCGCCAGGAGGGCTACCTGCCGCCGTTCCTGCAGAAGCTCAACAAGCACGGCGTGCAGCAGAACCTGCTCGTGGTGCAGGGCCTGGTCACGACGGTCATCGCCCTGGGCTACGCCCTGATCCCGAACGTCTCGAGCGCCTACTGGATCTTCTCGGTCATCACCACGCAGGTCTACCTGATCATGTACCTGCTGATGTTCGTCGCCGCCGCCCGACTGCGACGCACCCACGCCGATCACCCGCGCGGATTCCGGGCCCCGTTGCTCGTGACCATGTGCGTGGTCGGGTTCCTGGCCTCGCTGGCAGCGCTGCTCGTCGGGTTCATCCCGCCGTCGCAGTTCGCGAGCGGCGACCTCTGGGTCTACCTCGTGATCGTCGGCGGCGGCGCGCTCGGCCTCGGCCTGCTCGTGCCGTTCCTGTTCTACAGGTTCCGGAAGCCGTCGTGGAAGCAGCCCGACGCATCGACCCAGACCGAAGCGGAGGTGTCGGAGTCATGAGCACCGAGACGGAACAGCAGCCGCAGCGCGAGCGGTCGGTGATCTACATCATCACCGTCGTCGTCCTCGTGGTCCTGACGGTCATCGCGCTGGTGACGTTCCTGTCGGCACGGCAGGAGGTCAAGGCCCAAGACAAGGCCGAGCAGTTCCTGGCCTCGCTCGAGGAGAACGGCATCACCACCTCGCTGACCGCCGAGCAGGTCGCCCGGGTGCTCGGCGACGACGGCGGTGGGGTCTGCGCGAACCCGAACGATGCGCTCAGCAAGGCCGTGCTGTTCGACCGGCTGGCCAACGGCGCCGCCGGTCCCGGCCAGCGGCCGATCCTCGCAGAGGATCGACTCCTCGAGGGCCAGCTGCTCATCATCGAGACGTACTGCCCCGAGGAACTCGAGGAGTTCCAGCAGTTCGTCGACGACCTGCAGCTGACCGACGGGAACGGGTCGTGACGGGCGAGGTCCGCGAGCTCATCCGCGCGATGATGCCGGGCGCGCGTGGCGAGCTCGCGGAGCTCGTCGCGATGCGCTCGGTCGCCGACCCGCGGCAGTTCCCGCCGGAGGAGTGCCTGCGGGCGGCGGAGTGGGTGCGCGACCGGTTCGCCCGATTGGGCTTCGAGGACGCACGCCTCGAGGAGACCCCGGACGGCAGCATGGCCGTGGTCGGGTCGCGCCCGACGACCCGGCCGGATGCGCCCACCGTCCTGCTCTACGCGCACTACGACGTGCAGCCACCCCTCGACGACACCGCCTGGCGTACGCCGCCGTTCGAGCTGACCGACGTCGGCGGGCGATGGCACGGCCGCGGCGCGGCCGACTGCAAGGGCAACATCCTGATGCACCTGCTCGCGATCCGGGCGCTCGGCTACGACATCCCGGTCAACCTCAAGCTCGTCGTGGAGGGGTCGGAGGAACAGGGCACGGGGGGTCTCGAACGTTACGTCGAAGCCAACCCCGAAGTCCTGCGTGCCGACGCCATCCTCATCTGCGACACGGGCAACGCCGCGGTCGGCAAGCCGGCCGCGACCGTGACCCTTCGTGGCATGGCGAACGTGGTCGTGCGCGTCGAGGCATTGCACTCCGAGATCCATTCGGGCATGTTCGGCGGCCCGGCGCCCGATGCGCTGGCCGCGCTGATCGAGATGCTCGCGTCACTGCGCGACGAGGAGGGCAACACGACGATCGTGGGACTCGATTCGTCGCAGCGCTGGCACGGCGAGCCGTACGACGCCGCGCAGTTCCGCGTCGACGCGGGCGTGCTCGACGGCGTCGCGCTGCTGGGCGACGGCAGCGTCGCGGACGAGCTGTGGTCGCGTCCCGCCGTCACGGTGCTCGGCATCGACTGCCCGCCCGTCGTTGGCTCGGCGGCGGCGATCGTGCCGCGCGCGGCGGCACGCCTCAACCTCCGCGTGCCGCCGGGCACCGATCCCGTCGCGGCGCGCGACGCACTCGAGGCGCACCTCCGCGGTGAGGCACCGTGGGGGGTCGGAGTGGAGGTCGAGACCGAGGCGATCGGGTCGCCGTTCGCTGCGCGCATCGACGGGCCGGCGTTCCGCGCGATGGCGAGGGCGATGCACGAGGCGTACGGCGAGGAGATGACCACGCTCGGCCAGGGCGGGTCGATCCCGCTCTGCAACATGCTGGCCGACACGTACCCCGACGCCGAGATCATCCTCATCGGCGTGGAGGAGCCCCAGGCCCTCATCCACGCGCCCAACGAGAGCGTCGACCCGAGCGAGATCGAGCGCCTCGCCGTCGCCGAGGCGCTTTTCCTGCGCGCCTACGCCGACGCGCGCTGACGACGCCGGCGAACGCGGGTCCACAGCAGGTCGAGCAGCACCGCGAGGCCGATGATCGCCAGCAGCGCGATCGCGGTCCGCGGCTGCTCGACCAGGGTCGTCGTGCAGAACACCACGAACGTGACGACGGTCGTGATCAGGGCCACGATCAGCACGATCAGGTTCGCGCCGGTCTCGCGGTACACGCGGAAGTGCGCGATCGTCACCGCCGAGAACACGATCAGCGCGACCGCACTGCCGAGCGAGGCGATCGCATTGAGATCGAGCAGCAACAGCTGCACGATCGTGAGCCCGGCCATGACCAGCAGGCCCACCGGCACCCGACCCACCGACCGGGAGAACGCGCTCGGGAAGAGGCCGACCGTGGCCAGGTGCTGCGTCATGCCGACCGACGGGTAGAGGCCCGCGTTCACGGCCCCCATCGTCGAGAAGATAGCGGTGACCACGATCAGGGAGTAGCCGAGGTCGCCGAGCACGGGCTTGGCCGCCTCGGCGATGGCGGTCTCGCCGTACTCGACCACCTGATCGGCCGTCAGCGTACCGAACACGCCGAGCGAGACCGCCACGTAGATCGTCGTCGCGATCGCGATCGCGATGTACATCGCGCGCGGCAGCTGGCGCTTCGGCTCGGGCAGGTCGCGAGCGGTGAACGTGATGACGCCGAAGCCGAGGAAGGCGAAGAACGTCAGCGCGACGCTCGCGATGATCTGCTGCACCCCGGGATACTGCGCGGGCGCGAGCAGCGTCGGATCCAGGTTCGCGATCGTCACGACCGCGAACACCGACAGGATCACCAGGACGACCTTCACGATCACCGACTGCACGCGGGCGACCGCCTGCGACCCGATCGCGTTCAGCCCGGTCATCACGACCACGAGCAGAATGGCGAACACCATCGCCCACACCGGATCGTCGCCGGTGAACGCCGTGCTCACGTAGCCGCCGAACGAGGCCGCCACCATCGCCGTCACGATGGACCCGGCGGTGTAGAAGAGCCACGCGCCGATCGCGGTCACGTGGCCCTCGCCGAACCCCTTCGACAGATAGGTGAGCAGCCCGCCGCCCGACGGGTACGTTGACCCGAGCTTGGCGAACGAGTAGCCCTGCAGCGCCGCGATCACTCCCGCGATCAGGAACGAGAGCCACACCGCGGCCCCGGCGACGGCACCCGCCGATCCGAGCAGCGCGAAGATGCCCGCGCCGACCATCGACCCCACGCCGATGAACGTCGCCTGCGCCACCGTCATGCGCTTGTCCGGCGACGATTGCGCCATCCGTCGACCCTCCTGCGTCAACCGCCGAGCCCGCTCAAGCCGGCGAAGAGCTCGTAGACCATGAAGGCCGGCCAGACGAACCCCTGGAAGATCGCGCCGACGTACTCCCAGAAGCCGTCGGCCTGGTTCCAGAACCACACCCACGATCCGATGATGCCGAGGAAATAGACGAACCCCCCACCGGCCCAACCGGCGCTCGCACCCCTGTCGCTCATGTCGCACACCTCCTGGGCAGACGCTACGCGCGACCGCTCCGCGCGCGGTGGGCCGAAGGGCCCGGCGCGCGCGGCCGGCGGGCGGCAGAGTGGAGGTCACGGTCCTGACGGCCGGCTGCCGCCGACCTCGAAGGAGGACCCCGATGCCTCGCACCTACGCCATCACCGGAGCCGCCAGCGGCATCGGGAAGGCCACGTCCGAGCTCCTCGTCGAGCGCGGACACCGCGTCATCGGCGTCGACGTGCACCACGCCGACGTCATCGCGGACCTCGCCACGAGCGACGGCCGCGCCGACCTGGTCGCGAAGGTCGGCGATGCGAGCGGAGGCGTGATCGACGCGATCATCGCGAACGCCGGCATCGCCACGCCCACCGCGAAGACGGTCGCCGTGAACTACTTCGGCACGCTCGCGACGCTCGAGGGCCTTCGGCCCCTGCTGGCCGGCTCGCCGGCGCCGCGCGCGGTGGCGACGGCGTCGATGGCGTCGCTGTTCCCGCCGGTCGACGACCTGCTCGACGCCCTCCTCGCCCGAGACGAGCCGCGCGCCCTGGCGCGCGCTTCCGAGCTCGAGGCCGGCGCACCCGAGCAGGCGAACTTCATCTACGGCACGACCAAGCGAGCACTCGTCCGCTGGATCCGGCGCAACGCGGCGACGCCCGAATGGGCGGGCGCGGGAATCCCGCTCAACGCGATCGCGCCCGGCATCGTGGTCACGCCGATGGTGCAGGACCTGATCGCCACGCAGGAGGCGCGCGACGCGGCGCTCGAGGCGGTGCCGATGCCGTTGAACGGCATCATCGAGGCACGCGACGCGGCCTACCTCCTCGCGTGGCTGACGAGCGAGGAGAACGCCCACCTGTGCGGCCAGGTCGTCTTCATCGACGGCGGGTCGGACGTCGTGATCCGCGGCGACTCGACCTTCTGAGCAGGCCGGCGCGGGCAGTTCAGCGATCGCGCTCCGGCCCGTTCCCGTCGGCATCGCGGTTCCCGTCGCGGCCGCCGCCGCCGTCGCCGTCGCCCCCTCCGTCGTCGTCGCGCTCCCACTTCGTGCCCTCGAGGTCGGTGCGGAGCGTGCCGGTGACGTCGTCGACGGCCGCGCCGACGGTCGGCGCGAACCGGTCGGGCGTGAACCGGCCGGTGAGTCCGTAGTCGCGCAGCACGTCGACGACGGGGTCCTTCATCTCGGCGATGACGAGCCTGATGTCGCGCCGCGCGAGCCAGTCGTCGACGTCGACGAGCTCGTCGGCCGCAGTCGTGTCGACGTCGGTGATCGGCTCGGCGGCGAGGATGACGGTGTGGATGCCGGGACCCGCCGCCTCCACACGCGCGCGCACGAAGTCCTCGAAGATGCCGCCGTTGGCGAAGAAGAGGGGCGCGTCGAAGCGCAGGATCACGACCCCCGGGATGCGCTCGCCCTCGGGATTGCGCGAGAGGTCGTGGTAACCGCGCAGGCCGGTCACCCGGCCGAGCTCAGCGCGGTACGGCTGCCACGCCTGGATCACGAACGTCAGCAGCGACAGTCCGAGGGTCACCGCGATGCCGCCGAGCACCCCGAACGCGAACACGCCGACGAACGCGGCCGCCGACAGCAGCGCGTCGATCCGATCCATCCGCACCAGCCGGATGAAGCCCTTCACGTCGATGAGCCGGGACGCCGCCATGATGACGACCGCCGCGAGCGTCGCCGACGGCAGGAAATCCGTGAGCGATGGGGTGAGCAGCATGAACAGGATGATGAGCGCCGCGCCGACCAGCCCCGTCAACTGCGACTTCGAGCCGGCCTGCTCGGCGACCGGCGTCCGCGACGCGGAGGCCGAGATCGGGAAGCCGCCGAAGAGGCCGCTGGCCAGGTTCGACCCGCCGATCGCCGCCATCTCGCGGCTGCCGCCCACGGTCTCGCCGCGGCGG
>DASTQT010000101.1:0-6802 GCA_035761605.1 Agromyces sp.
CCCATTCCCGTCTTGCCGCTCACGCGCAGGACGTCGTCGGGGTCTCCGCCGATCAGGTTCGCCAGCTCCTTGGCGAATCGGTCGGGGTCGGCCGCCGGGAGGTCGATCTTGTTGAGCACCGGGATGATGTGCAGGTCGTTCTCGAGCGCGAGGTACAGGTTCGCGAGGGTCTGCGCCTCGATGCCCTGCGCGGCGTCGACGAGCAGGATCGCGCCCTCGCATGCGGCGAGGGAGCGCGAGACCTCGTAGCTGAAGTCGACGTGGCCGGGGGTGTCGATCATGTTGAGCGCGTAGGACGTGTCGCCGACCTGCCAGGGCATGCGCACGGCCTGGCTCTTGATCGTGATGCCGCGCTCGCGCTCGATGTCCATGCGGTCGAGGTACTGCGCGCGCATGTCGCGGTCGGCGACGACGCCCGTGATGCCGAGCATGCGGTCGGCGAGGGTCGACTTGCCGTGGTCGATGTGCGCGATGATGCAGAAGTTGCGGATCAGCGCGGGGTCGGTGGCGGCGGGCACCGGCGGGTTGGCGGCTCTCGGAGACATCCCGACGATTCTCCCATGCGGGCGATCCCACTTTCGACGGATGCCGCGGAAGGGGCCGGTCACTAGGCTGAATCGCACCATGACCGTGCTCGATGCCCCCCTCGTCGGACGGGTGCAGCCATCGGCGCTGCGGCCCGTCTTCACCTCGCTGCGCGTCGGACTCCACGTGCTCGTCATCGGGCTCACGGTGTTCGTGCTCGCGCGAGCGATCCTCGTCGGCAATCCCGACCTCGTGGCGATCACCATCCTCTCGATCGCGTTCCTCGGCACCTACGCGGTCGGCGTCGTCACGGCCCACCAGGTGGTCACGCCGTGGATGCGGGCCGGCTGGCTCGTGATGCTGCTCGGTCTCTGGCTGGGGCTGAGTGCGCTCACACCGGATGCCGCCTTCCTGGCGTTCCCGCTGTTCTTCCTCGAACTGCACGTCCTGCCGGCGCGCTGGGCCGTGCCGCTCGTCGCCGTGACGTTCGTCGTCAGCGTCTGGGGGTCGACGTCGCACCTCGGATTCGAGGTCGGCAGCGTGCTCGGGCCGTTCATCTCCGCCGGTGTCGCGGTCATCATCGGACTCGGCTATCGCGCGATGGCCGTCGAGTCGCGCGAACGGCAGTCGCTGATCCTCGACCTGCTCGCGACCCGTGAAGAGCTGGCGGCCGCAAGCCGCGAGGCCGGCACGCTCGCCGAGCGCGAGCGCATCGCGCGCGAGATCCACGACACCGTCGCGCAGGGGCTCTCGAGCATCCAGATGCTGCTCCACGCCGCCGAACGCGACGTCGCCGACGAGGCCACGCGCGACAAGCTGCGGCTCGCTCGGGAGACCGCGGCCGACAACCTGCAGGAGACGCGCCGGTTCATCCGCGAACTCACGCCGCCCGCGCTCGACGAGCGCACACTGCCCGCGGCGCTCCGCCGGCTGGCCGACGCGACCAACGAGCAGTCGGCGCAGTCGGGCTCGCGCACGCGCGTGTCGTTCTCGATGAGCGGCGAACCGGTGCCGCTGCCGATGTCCATCGAGGCCACGCTGCTGCGGATCGCGCAGGGATCACTGTCGAATGTCGTCAAGCACGCCGACGCGTCGCGCGCCGAGCTCACGCTGAGCTACCTCGGCGACGAGGTCGCGCTCGACGTCGTCGACGACGGCATCGGGTTCGATCCCGCGAGCCTCGACGCGCAGTCCGCAGAGGGCGTCTCGTTCGGCCTGCGCGCGATCCGGGCACGCGCCGAGAACCTCGGGGGCACCGCCGACGTCGAGTCCACGCCCGGCGGCGGCACCGCCCTGTCCGTGCGGATCCCGGCGGTGGCCGCGTGATCCGGCTCCTGCTCAGCGACGACCACCCCGTGGTGCGTGCCGGCATGCGCGCGCTCCTCGAGGCCGAGCCCGACCTCCAGGTCGCGGGCGAGGCGAGTTCCGCCGAGGAGGCGGTGCGACTCGCCGCCACGCCCGGCATCGACCTCGTGCTCATGGACCTGCAGTTCCCGGGGCGCCTCCAGGGCGTTGAGGCCACGCGCCGGATCCGCTCGGCGGCCGGTGCGCCGAAGGTGCTCGTCCTCACCAACTACGACACCGATGCCGACATCCTCGGCGCCATCGAGGCCGGCGCGAGCGGCTACCTCCTGAAGGACGCTCCGCCCGGCGAGCTCATCGCGGCGATCCACGCGGCCGCGGCCGGCGAGTCCGCGCTCGCACCCGCGGTCGCCTCGCGCCTCGACGCCTCGCAGCGCAGCGCCGACCAGCGCCTCACCGTCCGGGAGGCCGAGGTGCTCCAACTCGTGGCCGGCGGCAGCACGAATCGCGAGATCGGGCAGGCGCTCTTCCTCAGCGAGGCGACCGTGAAGTCGCACCTCGTGCACATCTTCACCAAGCTCGGCGTCGGCTCGCGTACCGCCGCCGTCGCGAAGGCGCGCGAGCTCGGCGCGATCCGGGCGGGCTGACGGATGCCTCGGGCCCGCGTCGTCCTCGTCCACGGCATCCGCACGTCGGCGACGATGTGGCGCGGCCAGGTCGCGCGCCTCGAACGGCACGACCTCGAGGTGGTTCCCGTCGACCTGCCCGGCCACGGCGCGAGGATGGACGAGGCGTTCACGCTCGACGCGGCCATGCGCGCGATCGACGAGGCGGTCGCGCCACCGGGCGGCGTCGACGACGGCGTGCCGCGATTGCTCGTCGGCCTGAGCCTCGGCGGGTACCTCGCGATCGAGTACGCGGCGCGCCATCCGCATCGGATCGACGGCCTCGTCGCGGCCTCGTGCGGAACACGCCCGCGCGGGCCCGGGCTGCGCGGGTACATGGCGCTCGCACGAGCCATCCGCCGGCTCCCCGACCGCGGACGCGGGCTCAACGACGCGATGGCCCGGCTGTTCCTCTCCCCCGCCGCGGTCGACGACATCGTCGCCGGCGGCGTCGCGCTCGAGGTCATGCAACCCGCCCTCGAGGCCGTGGCCGGACTCGACGTCGAGCGCTCGCTCGCGGCCATCGAGGTGCCGATCTGGTTCGTCAACGGCCGGTACGACCACTTCCGGATCGAGGAGCGACGGATGGTGCGCGCCGCGCGCGACGGACGGCTCGTGCTCATCGACCGCGCGACCCATCTCGTGAGCCTCGCCCGGCCCGAGGAGTTCGCGGCGGCGGTGCTCGGCGCCGTCGCCGAGCTGGAGGCGCAGGCGGCTCGGCGCGCCCGCAGCACGCGGGCCGGCTGAGCGGCGGGCGCGCGCTCCGCGCGCATTGGTGTCGTCCCGGCGTTGCTGGTATCGTTGCCTGTTGGCTTGCGTGTGGGTCCCACCCCCGCACGATGCGCCGCGACGGCCCCTCTACCGATTGCGGCAACTCCGGTACCCGCAGAACACAGGAAAGACGAACCACGTGGCAAACATCAAGTCGCAGATCAAGCGCATCCGCACCAACCTGAAGGCGCAGGAGCGCAACAAGGCCGTGAAGAGCGAGCTCAAGACCGTCATCACCGCGACCCGCAAGGCGATCGCCGAGGGTGACAAGGAGAAGGCCACCGCCGCCCTCCGCGTCGCGACCCGCAAGCTCGACAAGGCCGTGAGCAAGGGCGTGATCCACAAGAACCAGGCCGCGAACCGCAAGTCGGCCATCGCGAAGCAGGTCGCCGCGCTCTGATCCGAGCGTTTCCGTACGACGGCCCCGCACCGGATGGTGCGGGGCCGTCGTCGTTCCCGGGCAGCGCGGCGATCGGCGATGAGCGCGCCGACGGGCGGGCGGTTCAGGCGCCGACGCGGCCTCGCGAGGCGATGATGCCCACGAGCCGTTCGAGCGCGAACACGGGATCGCGTTCGGCGCCCTTGACCGCGGCATCGGTCGCCGCGAGTGCCTGGATGGCCGCGCCGAGGCCCTCGTCGGTCCAGCCGATCAGGTCGCGTCGCGCACGGTCGACCTGCCACGGCGCGAGGCCGAGCGATCCGGCCGAGGCGCCCCGCGCCCCGGCGACCTTCGCCATGGTCCGCACCTTCATGGCGAACGCGGCGACCATGGGCACCGGATCGGCGCCCGAGTCGAGGGCGTGCCGCAGCGCGATGAGCGCTTCGCCGTGACGGCCGGCGATGGCCGCGTCGGCGACCTCGAACGCGGTCGTCTCGACGCGACCGCCGTAGTACTTCGCGACCGTGGCCTCGTCGATGTCGCCGGGGGCGTCGGCGATGAGTTGCCGACAGGCGGCGGCGAGCTCGCCGAGGTCGTCGCTGAACGCCGCGACGAGGGCACGCAGCGCGGCCGGGGCGATGCGCCGGCCGGCGAGCCGGAACTCGGCGGCCGCGAAGTCCTGCTTCTCGGAATCCTTGCGGAGCTCGGCGCACACGACCTCGACGCCGCCGCCCTCACCGGCGCGGATCGCGTCGAGGAGCTTCTTGCCACGGACGCCCGAGCGGTGCCTGAGCACGAGCGTCGTGCCGTCCGCAGGCGCGGCGAGGTACTCCAGCGCGTCGGCGAGGAACTCGTCGCTCGCCTTCTCGACGCCCGCGACGCGGATGAGCCGCGGCTCGCCGAACAGCGAGGGGCTGGCCAACGTCAGGAGCGTGCCGCGCGCGTAGCCGTCGGCCTCGAGGTCGCTCACCTCGAGTGACGGGTCGACGGAGCGGAGCGCGTCGCGGAGCATGGTCATCGCGCGCTCGGCGAGCACATCCTCTCCCCCGGAGACGAGGACGACGGGTGCCGGCCGCACCGCGGTCCACGCGAGCTGCGGGATCGCGACCTTCGATCTCGCCGTGCCTGCCCGTGCCGCCACGTGTCTCCCTCCGGTGTGCCGCACCAGTCTACGGAGGGCCGGCGACACCGTCGGCACGATCGTCGCCCCGCTCCGCCCACAACCGGAACCGTCCGTCGTCGACCGTGAGCGCGGCGGTGCCCGAGACGTCGCTGCGGACGGGAACGGTCTCCGCGTCGGCGAGGAGGCCGAGCAGGCTCGCCGTGGGGTGCCCGTACCCGTTGTCCGCTCCCACTCCGATGAGCCCGACGGATGCCGCGAGCTCGCGATAGAGCGCGGGATCCTGGTCGCGGCTGCCGTGGTGGGCGACCTTCACGAGATCGACACGTCCGATCTCGTGCTCCCGGAGCAGCGCGGCCTGCGCCTCCGCACCGAGGTCGCCGAGGAACACCGCGCGGTAGTCGTCCGTCCGGAGTTCGAGCACGACGCTCGCGTCGTTCCCGGGTTCGGCGCGAGCCGGTGGCCAGAGCACCTGCCACACGGCACGGCCGAGCCGCCCGGTCGCCCCATCGCCCACCTGCACCAGTTCGGCTCCGCCGCGTGCGAGCGGACCGATCGCGCGGTCGGAGCGCGTACCGTCGAGCGGCCCGTGGAGCACGACGTCGACGCGGCCGGCGATGGCCTCCACGCCGCCGGCGTGATCGGCATCCCAGTGCGTGATCACCGCGAGGTCGATCCGGTCGACGCCGGCGAGCGCGAGGCAGTCGGCGAGCGGCTCGGGCTCCACGCCCGTGTCGACGAGCATGGTCGCGTCGTCCTCGCGGACCAGCACGGCATCGCCCTGCCCGATGTCGCACTGCAGCACCCTCCAGTCGTCCGGCCTCGAGGCCTGGGCGATCGCGGGCCGCCCGACCGTTGCGCCGAGCGGGACGGCGATGCTCAGGCAGAGCACGACCGCGGCTCCGATCCGCACCGCCCCGGCGCGCGTCCGACGCGTGGAGCGAGTCGCGGCGAGCACCACCCCCGCGGCGATGCCGATCGCGCTGAGCATTGCGCCGCCCGCGTCCGGGACCCATGGCAGCCCGGTGAAGGGCATGGCGTCCACGCCGCGGGCGAGGAGGGCGATCCACGACGCGGGCAGCCACGCGAGCTGGAGCGCGGCGAAGCCCGCCGACGGCAGCACCGGCAGCAGGAGGCACCCCGCGAGGCCCGCCATCGTGGCGATCGGAGCGGCCGGGGCGGCGAGCAGGTTCGCCGGCAGGCCGTAGGTCGCGACCACCGGGTCGAGCAGCACGAGCACGGGCTGGCACGCCAGCTGCGCTGCGAGCGGCACGGCGACGACGACGGCCAGCGGGCGCGGCATCCACCGCCCCAGCGCGGCGGCGAGCGGACCGGAGCCCAGCACCAGACCGGCGGTGGCGCACACGGAGAGCGCGAAACCGAAGTCCCGCGCATACCAGGGATCGGCCACGAGGAGCACGATCGTGGCGACCGACAGGGCCGACGCGCCGCCGCCCGCCCGGCCGGTCGCACACGCCACGAGCACCACGACGGCCATCGCGGCCGCGCGCACGACGCTCGACTCGGGCGTGACGAGCAGCACGAACCCGACGAGCGCGAGGAGCGCCGCGACCACGCGAGCGGATCGGGGCATCCCGAGCAGGCCGGCGAGCCAGAACACGGCCGCCGTGACGAGCGCGCAGTTCGCGCCGGACACGGCCGTCAGGTGCGTGAGCGACGCGGTCGTCATCGCCGCATCGAGATCGTCGGGCAGCCGCGACGTGTCGCCGATCGCGAGGCCGGGCACGAGCGCACCGCCGTCGCCGCCGAGCCGCTCGGCTGCTTCGGCGAGGCCCGCTCGAAGCGGATGGGTCCAGGCGATGAACCACGGCGCCGGAGCGACGGCGATCACCTCCGAGGCGTGGACGCGGAACGCGAAGCGCTCGGATCCCGGCGCAGCGGCGACGCGCCCGTCGACGGTGACGACCGATCCGAAGCCCGCCGACGCTCGAACGGCGGCGTCCGGGGCAGGCAGCACGACCTCGAGCGGGACGGATGGCGCGGGCCGACCGTCGACCGCCACGAGCACGGCCCGCGCCC
>DASTQT010000102.1:0-3411 GCA_035761605.1 Agromyces sp.
ATGGAGAACGAGAGTCTGCCATATGTGTGCGCACGCACGCAAGTGATAGGCTCCGATGCATGCCGACTGATGCGGAACGAGCCTGGGAGTCCCTGCTGCGGCTGCACGCCGCCGTGCTGCCGCGACTCGAGCGCGCCGTGGCAGGCGACGGAGGCCTGCCGCTCAGCTGGTACGACGTGCTGCTCGAGCTGAACGACGCCGGCGGCCGGCTCACGATGGGCCAGCTCGCCGAGCGCGTCGTGCTCAGTCGCACCCGGGTGAGCCGCCTGGTCGACGACCTCGTCGCGGCCGGTCTCGTCGCCCGCGAGGTGAACCCCGACGACGGCCGCTCGGCCTTCGCCGTGCTCACTGCTGACGGGCGCCGCCGCTTCCTCGCCGGGGCGAAGGCGTACCTGCCGGCCATCGACCGCGAGTTCGCCCCCGTTGGTCCCGACGGACTGCGCAGGCTCGCCGAGGCGGTCGAGACGGCACTCGCCGCTGTCGACCCGGAGGCGACGATCCGCGAGCGTCGGTCGCCGTCGCGTCGCTGACGCCCGCACCCTCGTGCATGAGCGTTCGCCGTGTCGGCAACGAGGGATATACTGCAGGTATATACAAGGCGAGGAGGGGTGATGGTTCGCACCACCGTGTTCCGCAACAACCGCACCCAGGCGGTGCGGTTGCCGAAGGAGGTGGCGCTGCCCGATGACGTCAGTGCGGTGGACGTCACGGCAATCGGCAACGCGCGGGTGATCACTCCCGCCGGGGGAGCGGTCGACTACTGGTTCGACCACGGCACCGGCATCACGATCGACTTCCTCGCCGAGCGCGAACAGCCCGAACAGGAGCGGCTCGGCCTGTGACCGCGCGGTTCCTCCTCGACACGAACATCGTCATCTTCGCGATTCGCAACCGCACGCCGCTCCTGCGCGAACGGCTCACCGGCCACTTCGGTCGCATGGCGGTGTCGACGATCACCGTCGCCGAGCTGCAGTACGGCGTCGAACGCTCGAGCGACCCGGCCCGCAACCGACGCGCGACCGAGGAGTTCCTCGCGCTGCTCGAGGTGCAGCCGTTCTCGGCGGCTGCCGCCGAGCATTCGGGTGAGATCCGGGCTGTGCTCGCGGCATCCGGTCGGTCGATCGGCGCGTACGACGTCCTTATCGCGGGACACGCTCGTGCGGGAGGCTTGACCGTCGTGACGAACAACCTGCGCGAGTTCGAGCGGGTGCCAGGGCTGCTCGTCGAGGACTGGAGCGAACCGGGCTGACCGCGCTCGTTCCCCACCACTGGGCTGCGTCGCCCGCCCTGGTTAGCCTGAGCGGAGGAGCGTACGCCGTCCGGCGTGCCGGCCAGGAGAGGTACGACCGATGGACATCACCGACAACGGGCCGCAGCCGAACGCGTTCGACATCGAGACGGCGACGACCGAGAACACGCACTACCGTGTCGCCGCGTGGTCAGGCAAGTACCTGCAGGTCACGCTCATGGCGATCCCGGTGGGGGAGTCGATCGGTCTCGAAGCGCATCCCGAGACCGACCAGTTCCTGCGAGTGGATGCCGGTCGGGGGCGCGTGAAGATGGGCCCGTCGAAGGGCGAGCTCACGTTCGAGCGCGAGGTCTCCGACGGCTGGAGCATCCAGGTGCCGGCGGGCACGTGGCATGACGTCGAGAACACCGGCGACGTGCCGCTGCGGCTCTACACGATCTACGCGCCGGTGCATCACGCTCCCGGCGTCGTGCAGAAGACGCGCGACGATGCCGAGCGCGACGAGGAGGCGGGCGCCGACGAGCCGCCGTCGTGGAGCGTCCAGCCGCCGACATCCGAACCCGACGAGCACGCCTGATCGCGCGGCTCAGGGACCCTCGCGCCGCGGCATCCGCCCGCTTCTACGGCGGCACGTTCGTCGACCCCGGCGGGTTCGAGTGGGTCGCCGCCGGGCGGTGAACCCCCGGTCGATCAGCGCGACCTGCGCGCGAACAGCGTGGAGTCGTGCACGTCGACCGTCTCTCCGTCGCGGGTCATCGCGCGCGGCCGCTGCTCGACCACGAGGGCCTCGAAGTCGTCGGGCAGGGCGGGCAGCAGCTCCTCCGCGAGGAACATCGCGTTGCGGTGGCTCGCCGACAGGTGCGTGAAGGCCTCCGACGGGGCATGCCCGACGACGAGCAAGTGCCCGCCCGGCGCGACGGCCCCCGCCAGCCGGCGGGTCACGTCGACCATCCCGTGGTCGGGCGGATGCAGGAAGTGCGTGGTGACCAGGTCGTAGGACCGGCCGTCGGCATCGAAGGTGCGGGCGTCGACCTGCCACCAGTCCGTGCGGTCGGCGACGCCGGCCTCCTCGGCATGCTGGGCCGCGCGGGCGAGCCCGTTGGCAGAGAAGTCGGCACCGGTCACGCGCCATCCCTGCTGTGCCAGCCAGATGACGTCGCCGCCCTCGCCGCAGCCGACGTCGAGCGCCGTGCCGGGGCTCAGGCGGGATGCCTCGGCGACGAGCTGCATATTGGGATTCCCGCTCCACACCTTCTGCTCGCCCGAATAGCGCTCCTCCCACGCCTGCGGCTCGAAGTACTCCACCACTGCGTCATCCGCTTCGCGATGCTCGTGCTCGTGGTCGTGTCGACTCATCAGGGTGCTCCCTTCCGCTGCACCGTCAGCGTATGAGGGGGCGACGACACCAGCCCGTCGAGCAGCCAGCCGAGGCCGCGTTCGAAGACCTCGTCGCCGCTCCAGCGGGAGATCGGGTCACTGAGTTCCGCGGTCACGCCGCCGAAGTCCGCCGCACGCTCGCGGCCGCGGCGGCTTCGGGCGGCGGGTTCCGGGTCCAGGGCGCGACCGGTCTCGAACGCCGCCGACCCGATGGTGTGCACGAGCAGCACCTGCAGACCGGTCACGGCTGCCGGTCCATCGAGGCCGGCTTCGCGGAGTGCGCCCAGCGTCACCTCGCCGAGTCGCAGCGCATTGGGCCCGACCGACTGGCGCACGAGGGCGAACGGCACGAGGTCGGGATGCCGGAGCAGTTCGCGCCGGCTGTCGCGCATCACGCGCTCGATGCGGGCGCGCCATCCGTCGTCTGTCGGTGTCGGCACGCCGCCGAGCATCGCATCGATCAGCTCGTCGACCAGGGCCGCCTTGTCGGCGACGTGCGCATAGATGCTGTTCGGGGCGACGCCCAGCCGATCGGCGACGCGTCGCATCGACACCGCGTCGAGCCCGTCTTCGCGGAGCAGCTCCATCGCGGCGTCCGTGATCTGCTCGCGAGTGAGGCCTGCGCGTTGTCCGGCGGTTCGTCCCATACGGCTATTGTACGGCGATCAATTGAGTTGTACACTGTCCAATATGAACGAGATCCTCCTCTTCCACCATGGCCAGGGACTCACCGACGGAGTCCTCGCGTTCGCCGAGACGCTGCGCTCGGCGGGTCACCTCGTGCA
>DASTQT010000103.1:0-6056 GCA_035761605.1 Agromyces sp.
GGCCCCGCGCTCGACGTCGCGCTGTGGTACCCGACCTGGGCGTTCTGGCAGTGGCGCGGCCTCCGGCTCAGGCAGCTCGCGCCGACGTGGGCGTACGACCCGCCCGGCACCGCCGACGCTGCGAGGGCCGCCGCATGAGCGCGACCCTCGGCGCGTTGCAGCTGCAGGACTGGCGCCGGCGCATGTTCGGCCTCTACGCGGGCGTCCGCCACCTCAGCGTGCACGACCCCGCCGAGGGCCACGACCTCTGGAAGTCGGGTCGCGACGAGCTGTTCGCCGGCCACCCGCAGTCGCCGCTGCTGCCCGACGACCGCGCCCTGTTCACGGGCCTCACGGTCTCGCGCTACGACCCGGACTGGCGCTTCGAGCTCGAGGTCCGCCGCCCCGAGGAGCCCGCGCGGATGCTGATCGACGATTCGACCGACGGGCCCATCCCGTTCTCGCTCGTGGGCACCGTGCGGATCCCGTACCTCGGCACGCTCGACGTGTGGCGCCTGCGGACCTACGGGGGCGGCCTGTTCCTCCCCGTCAAGGACGCGCTCGCGGGACAACCCGGCGGCACCTACGGCGGCGGGCGCTACGTGCTCGACACCGTCAAGGGCGCCGACCTCGGCTCGGGCGCCGACGACGACTCGCTCATCGTCGACTTCAACTTCGCGTACAACCCGTCGTGCGTGTACGACCCGTCGTGGTCGTGCCCGCTCGCACCGGCCGGCAACACCCTGCGCGACGACATCCCCGTGGGCGAGCGGATGCCTCGCTGACCGCGCGTGCAGGTCGCATGCATCGGCATCCGCTATGGTGGACCCCGGCGAGCGCGACGATCGCGCCGCCTGCGTCGTAGACACGCTTCCGGGCCTCGAGCCCGATGACTCATACGGCGAACGGATTCGCCGACCGGCGTCTTCGCCACTGCTCTCCCATCGTCGGGTCCCGAGACGCCGCTGCGCGGCTCCTCGACCTGCACATGGGTGCCATCCCGAACGGACCCCCTTTGACGGACCTCACCTTCGGCGCGCTCGGCGTGCCCGCACCCCTCGTCGCCGCCCTCGCGGCCGACGGCAAGACCACCCCCTTCCCGATCCAGGCCGACACGCTGCCCGACACGCTCGCCGGGCGCGACGTGCTCGGCCGCGGCAAGACCGGCTCGGGCAAGACCATCGCGTTCGCGCTGCCCATGGTCGCGCGCCTCGGCGGCAGGCTCGCGGGCGGCAAGCGCCGCCCCGGCCGCCCGCTCGGCCTCGTGCTCGCTCCGACCCGCGAGCTCGCGACGCAGATCATGCAGACGTTCGAGCCCTTCGCCGCCGCTTACGGCCTCACGGTCACCACGATCTTCGGCGGCATCAACCAGACCCGCCAGGTCACCGCGCTCCGTGACGGCGTCGACATCGTCGTGGCCACGCCGGGCCGCCTCGAGGACCTCATGAAGCAGGGCTTCCTGCACCTCGACGCGATCGAGATCACCGTGCTCGACGAGGCCGACCACATGGCCGACCTCGGCTTCCTGCCGGTCGTCACGCGCATCATGGACAAGACCCCCCAGGGCGGCCAGCGGATGCTGTTCTCGGCGACGCTCGACAACGGGGTGGACAAGCTCGTGAAGCGCTACCTGCAGAACGAGGTGCTGCACTCGGTCGACGAGGCCAACTCGCCCGTCGCGCAGATGACGCACCACGTGTTCGAGATCGCCGACGTCGACGCGAAGAACGAGCTCGTGCGCACGCTCGCGTCGGGCACGGGCCGCCGCATCCTCTTCATGCGCACGAAGCACCACGCGAAGAAGCTCGCGAAGAAGCTCACCGAGCAGGGCATCCCCTCGGTCGACCTGCACGGCAACCTGTCGCAGCCGCAGCGCGACCGCAACCTCGCCGCGTTCGGCGACGGGTCGGTCAAGGTCCTCGTCGCAACGGATGTCGCGGCGCGCGGCGTGCACGTCGACAACGTCGAGCTCGTCATCCACGTCGACCCGCCCATGGAGCACAAGGCGTACCTGCACCGCTCGGGCCGCACGGCCCGCGCCGGCAGCGAGGGCGACGTCGTCACGATCTGCCTGCCCGCCCAGAAGCAGGACCTCAAGACCCTGCTCCGCAAGGCCGACATCCGCGTCACGCCGCAGCAGGTGACGGCCACCTCCCCCGCCGTCGCGCAGCTCGTCGGCGAGGTCGCCCCCTACGTGAAGCCGCAGCCCAAGGCCGCGCCGCAGCAGGGCGGCGGCGGTCGCTCGCAGGGCGCCAACGCGCAGCGCAAGCGCGCCGCACGCGACGGGGCCGCAGCCGGAGCCGGCGCATCGGCGCCTGGCCAGGGCCGCCGCAGCCGGGGCCGCGGCCGCGGCGGGCAGTCGGATGTCGCACCCGCGACGCCGCGCGGCGGCGAGCGGTCGGGTCGCGCGACCGAGACGAAGGCGCACGCGCCGAAGCAGGCCGGCGGTCAGGGCCGCGGCGCGCAGGCTGCGGGCGGGCAGCGCGGTGCATCCGCTCGCCAGGGCGGCCAGAAGCAGCCGCTGCGGGTCGGCAGCCTCGTGTCGCCGTCGCGCAGCACCCGCACCAACCGGCGCGCGCAGGGCTGAGCACCAGCACGACATGACGAACGGCCCCGCACCCGGGGATGGGTGCGGGGCCGTTCGCCGTCGATGGGTCAGTACGCGGCGTAGAAGGTGCCGAGCACGCGGTCGGCCGCCTCCAGGTCGGCGTCGCCGATGGCCTGCGCCGCGACCACCACGGTGTACGAACCCGTGATGTCGTTCGCGCCGACGACCACGAAGGTCGCGCTGCCGCCGCAGCCGGTGAAGATCTCCCAGACGCCGGTGTGCAGTCCGTCGTCGTACGGCTGGCGGCCGGTGGAGGTGCAGCCCTGCTCGGCGAGCCCGGTCGTCAGGAGGTTCGCGGCGTCATCCGGGGCCATGCCCGCGGCGGACTGCGAGGCGTAGACGGTCATGCCGGGGGTGCCCCACGAGCCCGTGTAGCCGGCGAGGTCGGGCGCTGCGGACACCGACTCCCACACGGTGCCGTTCGCGTCGGTCACGGCCGCGCCGTCGACGTCGCCCCACGAGGCGGGCACCTCGACGCCGATCACGCCGGAGTCGTCGGTCACGGAGACGTAGTCGCCCGAGGCCGGGTCCTCGGTGCCGGTGCCGGCCACCACGGGCACGGCCGTGATCGCCTCGCCGTTGAACTGGCCGCGGTAGCTGAGCCCGTCGGCCGGGCGGTAGAGCTCGACCGAGAGCGTGGCGTCCTGGCCGTGCGTGCGCAGCACGTCGCAGTACTCGGTCATGGTGCCCTCCGCGCCGAGCGAGACGCCCTCCATGCGCGTGAGCAGGTCGCCGGGCTCGACGCCCGCCTCGTCGGCGGCCGAACCCGACTTCACCGAGTTCACCCAGATGCCGAGTCCGGTGCCGTCCTCGCCCACGAGCGCCTCGCCGTTGATACCGAGGCTCAGCACGTCGGTGCCGTCGACGAGGTCGCTGATGACCTCGAGCACCTCGTCGCGGTGGATCGCGTAGTTGTAGTCGAGCTCGTCGTTGCCGGCGTAGTTGACGCCGACGAGCGCGCCCTGGCTGTCGATCAGCGGGCCGCCCGAGTTGCCGCCGCGGATGCGCGCGTCGTGCTCGATGACGCCGTCGATCGAGGCCCACGGCGTCTCGCCGCTCGTGATCGCCTTCGAGACGATGCCCTTGGTCTCGGTGAACGTCGGGTCGCCGAGCGGGAAGCCCGCGGCATACACGTCGAGCGCCGTGTCGATGTCGCCCTTGCGCCAGTCGAGGAACGGGTAGCCCTCGCCCTCGAGCTGCACGACCGCGAGGTCGAGGCACTCGGAGCTGCCGAGCACCTTGGCGCTGAGCTCCTTCGTCGTGTCGCCGCCGCGCCACACCTTGATGGTGCCGGCGCCGGTGACGACGTGGTTGTTCGTGACGGCGAGTCCGTCGGGCGTGATGATGAAGCCCGACCCGCGACCGGCGGCCTCGTAGCCGCCCTCCTCGGGCGACACGAACGTGCCGACGGCCTCGAGCTGGATGGTGGCGGACTGGACGCCGTCGAAGCCGACGGGCGTCGGCCCGGAGGTGGGGACGCAGCCGGCGAGACCGGCGACGACGGCCGTCGCGGCGACGGCAGCACTGATCCTGGTGGTGTTCGAAGTCATGCCTCCGACGGTATGGACCGGGCCGACCCCCTCGGGACCGGGGATACCCTCATGTTCGCGACGGCATCCCTGAACGCGGGACCGGGGCAGCACTGAGATCACGGCCGCCGATTTCGCCGAGGGCGGGGGGCGGGGTTAGCCTGACCCCATGAGCACCGAGGTCGTTGCCGATGTCGTCATCCGTCCCGTCCGCGACTCCGACGCGGAGGCGCTGGGGCGCGTGCACGCGCAGTGCTGGCACGAGGACTACGACACCCTCGTGAGCGCAGCCACCCTCGAGAACCTCTCGCCGCGGCGCATGGCCGAGCTCTGGAGCCACTGGCTGGGCCAGGGCGACGACTTCACGCACGTCGCGGCGCTCGTCGACGGCGAGATCGTCGGCTTCGCCGGCGCCGGGCCCGCGCGCGACGAGGACGCGCCGCGCGAGCGCGAATTGTTCTTCATCCACCTGCTCGACGCCCACCACGGCCGGGGCATCGGGCAGAAGCTGTTCGACGCCGCGGTGGGCGACACGTCGGTGTACCTCTGGGTGCCCTCGGCCAACGAGCACGCGGTGCAGTTCTACGCGCGCAACGGCTTCGAGGCCGACGGCGTCGCGCACGACGAGCCGTTCCTCGGCGAGACCATCCACGAGATCCGGATGGTGCGCTGACGCGCTCCGCGACGGCTCAGGGCAGCGCGCCGACCGCCGCGAGCGCGCGCCGCAGGAGCACTCCGCGGCCGCCCTCCATCTCGGCGGACAGCGCATCGCTGCAGGCCTCGGCGGGCGACATCCAGGTGACCTCGAGCGCGTCCTGGCGCGGCTCGCACGTGCCGGTGACGGGCACGACGTAGGCGAGCGACACCGCGTGCTGCCGTTCGTCGGTGAACGGGGTGATCCCGGGCAGCGGGAAGTACTCCGCGACCGCGACCGGTACCGGGCTCGCCGGGAGGAGCGGGAACGCCATCGGCCCGAGGTCCTTCTCGAGGTGGCGGAACAGCGCGTCGCGGATCGTCTCGCCGTACATCACTCGACCCGAGACGAGCGTGCGGGTCATCTCGCCGACCGCGTTCGCGCGCAGCAGCATGCCGACCTCGGTGACCTGTCCGACGCCGTCGACCCGCACCGGGATCGCCTCGACGTAGAGCAGCGGCAGCCGGCCGCGCACCTCTGCGAGCTCGAGGTCGGACAGCCAGCCCGGATTCGCGGGCGGCTGCACCACGGGCTCGTCGCCGGGATTCCAGTCCGGGTCGGGTGTGCGCACGGCCATGCCTCGATTCTGCCCCACGACGGGCCGGGGTACGATCTCCCGATGCGGATCGACGACGAGGCGGTGCTGTGGTCGGCCTCGCCGGCGGACCGGGCCGGGCGGCCCCTGCTGGTGCTGCTGCACGGCTACAACTCGCACGAGGGCGACCTGTTCGGGCTGAGCCCGTACCTTCCGCTCCGGCCCGCGATCGCGTCGCTGCGCGCGCCCATCGCGACGGGGTACGGGCACGCGTGGTTCCCGCTCCTCGACGAGGGCGAGGACTCCGTCATGGCGGGCGCCTCGGATGCCACGACCGCCGTGATCGACTGGCTCGACCGAGCGGCGCCGGATGCGCCATCCGTCGGCCTGCTCGGCTTCTCGCAGGGCGGGGCCATCGCGATCGAGCTGCTGAGGCGGGCGCCCGAGCGGTTCGCGTTCGCGGTGAGCCTCGCCGGGTTCTCGCTCCCGGGCGAGCGCGAGGGCGACGAGCGGATGTCGCAGCTCGCGCTGCCCGTGTTCTGGGGGCGCGGCACGGCCGACGAGGTCATCCCCGGGTCATCCGTCGTGCGCACGCAGGACTGGCTGCCCGCACATGCGGATCTCGATCAGCGCGTCTACGAGGGACTCGGGCACTCGGTGTCCGACCGCGAGCTCGCCGACGTGACGGCGTTCCTCCGGGCGCAGTACGCG
>DASTQT010000104.1:0-5258 GCA_035761605.1 Agromyces sp.
ACGCCGACGGCCACGCCGGGGGGAACCCGTAGACCTCGTCGCCCACAGGCAGGGCGCTCGGGTGCCCGAGCACCACATCGCCGTGGGCGATCCCGGCCGTCATGAGGCCCAGCCGCGCGCTGAACGCCAGGTGGTCGACGAGCACCTGGTCGGGCCGGACCTCGGCGACCACGCGCTGGGTCGCCCGCGCCGACTCCACCGGCTGCCACATCAGGTCGGTGAGCCGCTCCGCCGCCTGGTAGCGGAGCGTCGCGACGGCTCCCTCTCGCGTGGCGCGGAAGAACCCGCGCAGCGAGTCGCCCTCGTCGGCCGGCTGGTCCTCCGCGGCGATCACGCCCGGATTCGAGCCGCGTCCGAGGCGGAGCTCGCGCCGCTCGAACCCGAACGCGTCCACGATGCCCGCCGTCGCGGGGCCGGTCGCCACCACCACGCGTTCGCCACGGTCGCGCCACGCCGTCGCGAGCGTCGCGAGCGGCAGCAGGTGCGAGGCGTAGTCGGGGCTCACGACGAGCACCGTCATGGCGTGCGCTCCGCCAGACGGAGCAGGGCTGCCTCGTCGCGCGCGACGCCACGGTAGACCTCGCCGAGCGCGGCCGACATCCGCTGGATCGTGAAGTGGTCGCGCACCATCGCACGCGATCGCTCGGCGCGCTCGGCGTCCCGCTCGGCGCCCGCGGCGGTCACGGCGGCGTCGAGCGCCGCCCCGAGCCGAGCGGCGTCCCAGGTCGCGGTGAGGATGCCGGTCACGCCGTCCTCGACGTAGGTCGCCGGGCCGCCGCCGTCGGGCGCGACCACGAACAGCCCGGTGGCCATGGCCTCGAGCAGCGCGATGCCGAACTCCTCCTTGATGCTCGCGCACGCGTACACCCCGGCGGGCGCAGCGAGTCCCGGCAGTCCGAACCGGGCGGCGGCGAGCCAGCGGGCCGCCACGTCGTTGGGCCGGTGGCCGGGCAGCAGGAGCCCGGCCCGCGCCCGCTCGCCGGCCGGGACGACGGCGTCGATGCGCTCGAGCTGCTCGAGCTCGTCGAGCGACGGCGAGGCGAGGTCGCCGCCGACGAGGAGCAGGTTCGCGCGCGCCGCGAGCGGCCCGCGCGCCCATGCCTCGACGAGCGCAGCCATGCCCTTGACGCGGTGCAGGCGTCCGACGCTCACGACGAGCGGCAGTCCGCGCCGCTCGGGCGCGAGTCCCTCGACGAGGGTGCGCAGCTCGGCGAGCGCGGGTCCGGGCTCGCCCCCGCTCGCGTGCGCGGCCGCGTCGGCGAGCGCCCCGTCGATCGTGTCGAGATCGACGCCCTCCGGCACGATCGTGTGCCGCTCGGCGTGGGCGGTGAGGTCGATCCCGACGAGTCGCCGCATGTCGTCGTGAAGCCTCGGACGCGGGAAGAGCACCGTGTGCGCCGCGTTCGCCGCGAGGCGCTGCACGAGGCGCGACCGGAACCAGAAGTGCTCGGCGCGGTCGACGCGACCGAACTCCGTCCGCGTCAGGCGGCCGGACCGGTCGAGCGACTCGATCACCGCGTGCGGGTCGGGTGCGACGGTGAACACCACCGGGATCCCGAGCTCGCGCGCGACATCCGCTGCCGCGAGGGATCCGACGTCGGCCATGCGAAGGTGCAGCAGGTCGACTCCGCCCGCGGCGCGGAGGATGCGCCGGATGCCGCGACGGGTCGCCACCCGCATCGGCCAGGCCGCTGCAGAGGGCACGGGGTCGCGGAGCAGCGGGATGCGGCCGTACTCGTGCCCGCTCGCACCATCGGCCTCGAGCGCGAGCAGGTCGGCCGTGGCCTCCTGCACGGAGCCGCGGGAGAGCGTGATGACGCGATCGACGCCGGTCGAGGGGTCTGCGGCGAGCGCGTCGCCGAGCCGGACGAGAAGCGTCGCGATGCCGCCGTTGTCGCCGGCGCCCGCGAAGCTCAGCGACGGGTCGATGTCGGCGTGCAGGAAGAGCTGGGCGACGGTGACGCCCCGCCCGCCGCGCCCGCGCATCGGCCGGGACGTCGTCGACAGGTCGACGAGCGCGAGCCGCGCGACGTCCGCGAGGAACCCGTCGCCCGACGCGAGACCCTCGAGCAGTTCCGCGGAGCCGGCCCGGCCCTCGTGCTGGCCGAGCGCGGAGACCGCGGCGACGCGGACGATCTCGGCCTCGGCGGCGTCTGCGGCGAGCCGCACGAGCGGTGCGGTGGCGAGTCGGTCGCGCACGAGACCGAGGGTCTCGACGATCCGAGCGCGGGCCTGGGGCTCGGCGACGCCGAGCAGCGCCCCTTCGGCCCCGACCACGAGCGGCTCGGCGGTGACCCCCGACCAGTGCTCGAGCGTGCGCTGGGCGAGCATGCCCGCGAACCCGCCGTCGACCACCAGGCCGAGCAGCCGGCCCATCGCCTCGTACCTGGGAAGCCCCGCGCCGAGCGCCCAGGCCGCGTGCTCGCGGAGGAAGGCACGCTCGTCGGAGAGCAGTCGCGCGAGCACGCGTCCGGCCTCGTTGTCGAGCACCCCGGCGAGCGCGTGGGCGGCGGCGATCGCCGCGAGCTCGTCGTCGCCCTGCAGCGCGTGTTCCAGCACGCGGATGGTGCGGACACCAGGGTCGCGCGCCGCCTCGAACGCGAGGTCGTCGGCCAGTCGCATGGCATCGACGATCGTCGGAGCCTGGATCACGGCATCGAGTGCGGTCTGAACCCCCACGGCGGCACCCTTCCTGTCAGGAGCCCGCATCCGGAGTGCCGGACGACGGTGGCGCATGCGCTCTGGATGATACTTCGGCACAATGGACGTTCCTGTCACCCGCTTGACAGTTCGCTGGGAGAAAGGGCGCCGGGCATGCGCGTCGTGGTGATCGGAGACGTCGGCGTCGCCGGCGGCATGATGCACATCGGCGACGAGGCGATGTTCGACGCCATGGTCGAGGCGCTGCGTGCGCGCGGCGCCGACGCGATCACCGGGATCTCGAGCGCCCCGGCGGAGACCGCCGTTCGGTACGGCATCGACGCGATCGATCGGATCGGGTTCGAGGGATCCCGGGCCGAGATGCAGGCGCGGTTCGACGCCGTCGTCGCGGCGGTCGACGGCGCAGCCGGGCTGCCGCGCGAGGACCCGGCGCGCGCAGTGATCGACGCCGTCGCGGGCGCGGACGCGGTCGTGATCGCGGGCGGCGGCAACCTCGCCTCGAACTGGCCGCTCCACGTCTTCGAGCGTGCGGCGCTGGCCGCGATCGCCGAGCGCCTCGATCGGCCGCTCGTCGTGTCCGGCCAGACGTTCGGCCCCCGACTGGAGGGCGTCGATCGCGAGCTGGTCGGCCGGCTCCTGCGGTCCGCCCGGCTGGTCGGCGTGCGCGAGCGGGCCTCGGAACGACTGGCGTCCGGCCTCGGCGTGGCGCCGGACCGGCTGGCGGCGAACCGCGACGACGCGACCTTCCTCGGCCTCGGTGACATCCCGGGAACGGATGGCGCAGCCCCGTCGATCCTCGTGAGCCTCTCGGTGCACCTGGGCTGGCTCCCCCGCGACGAGACGATCACGCGCCTCGCGGCGTCGCTCGACACCCTCGCGGGGCGCACCGGCCTGCCCCTGCTGTTCCACCCGCACTTCGGCTCGCTCGACCCTGAGGTCGCCGCCGGCGACGAGCTGCTGCACGACGCGATCCGCGACCGGCTCGTCGCGCCGTCGACGGCGCTCCAGCCCGGCGACCCCCGGCCGGCGGCGCAGCTCGCGCGGAACGCGGCGATGCTCGTGACCAGCCGCTATCACCCCGCCGTCTTCGCGGCGCCGGCCGGGGTGCCGATCGCCGCCCTGTCGGCCGACGACTACACGTCCGTGAAGCTGCGCGGCGCCACGGGCTGGTGGGATCAGGACGGCGTCATCGACCTCGCGGTCGCGGCGTCCGCCGAGGGCGGCGATGCGCTCGCACGGATCTGGGAGGGACGCGCGGAGGCCCGGGATGCCGCCGCGCGGGCGCGCCCGGACGCCGAAGCGTCGTCCGCGGCCTGGTTCGACCGGGTCGTGGACGCGCTCGACTCCTGAACCGCCCGCTTCCGGGTCAGCTGAGCGAGAAGTACGACACCGTGCCGCCGCCCGTGGCGAGCGCCTGGTCGACGTCCCAATAGTCGGCGTCCTTCGTGTGGCCGCCGACCCAGACCTTCGTGCCCTCGTCGGTGTGCTCGACGCGCGTGACGATCGCGGTGTGGTCGCGGTCTCCCGAGCCGTCCCAGTCGAACTGGGCGATGTCGCCGACCTTCACCTGGTCGCGCTGCGCGTCGGAGAGCGCGGTGGCGCGGGCGGGCTGCGTCGACAGGTAGTCGCGCAGCGCGGTCGAGCTCGACCACGACGGCGACATCTGCCGCGTGCTCGCGTCGTAGTACCAGGCGCCGTCCATCGTCCAGCCGCGCGCGATGAGCGACTGGCTGGCGAAGTTCGCGCAGTCGACCCCGCTCAGCACCGGGTACTGCGCCGAGTTGTACGACGACCAGTACGCAAGCACGTACGCGACCTGCGCGTCGATGCCGGGATCGGCGGTGTAGGTGATCGTGAGCGGCTCGGCCGCGGTCGCTGCGTCGGTCGCCGCGGTGGTCTCCGCCGCGGTGGCCGGGGCGGATGGCGCGGCCGGCGTCTCGACGTCGATCGGCGTGCCCGCGGCATCCGTGAGCTGCACCGCGACCTCGCCGCGGACGGCGTCGTCGACCGCGGGGACGGCGAACGTGATCGCGTCCGGCGTGACCGCGACGATCTGCGCCGGCGAGCCGGCGACACTGACCTGGGCGACCTCGTCGAGGTTGCGCCCCTCGACGGTGACCTCGGTGCCGCCCGTGAAGGGGGCCTCCTCGGCCGAGAGCCCGCCGGTGACGACGGGTCGCGACGCGTCGACCTCCGACACGAGCGCGTCGGCGTCGGCGTCGCCCGCGGCGGCGGCGTCGATCGCGGACTCGCGGGCGTCCTCGGCGGCGGTCGCCGCGGCGGAGTCCCGGTCGGCGCCCGCGACGACGACGCCGGTGACGAGCGCGCCCCCGAGCACGGTCGCGGCGGCGCCGAGCACGAGCGCGCGGCGCAGGCCGCTCGACGGCCGGCGGTTGCCGACGCGGTCGGCACGGTGGCGCGGGTGGACGGGGGCCGCGACTTCGTCGCGCTCGGCGGGCGACCCCGTGCTCGCAGTCGGGCGGTTGTCGGCGCCGTCGGCGCCGTCGGGCTCGTTCGCCGGCACTTCGGTCGGCGACGCGGGCTCGCGCTGGTCGGCCGGCGACGACGACGACGCGTCGCCGCGCTCCGGCACGGGC
>DASTQT010000105.1:0-5034 GCA_035761605.1 Agromyces sp.
CACGGCACCGGTCCGGCCCGCCGCGGATGTCATCCGCGTCGGGCCGGGCCGCAGTGCCGTCTGCTTGTATTGAGTACGGACAACGAGGGGTGCAATGGTGCAGCAACTCATCGGACTCGTCGACCAGGGCATCGCGCTCGCCGGCAGCGGCGATCGCGCCGACCTGCGCCGGCGGCTCGAGCAGACGCGCGAACGGCTGCAGGATCCCAACATCCGCGTGATCGTGGTCGGCGAGTTCAAGCAGGGCAAGAGCCAGCTGATCAACGCGCTCGTGAACGCCCCGGTCTGCCCCGTCGACGACGACATCGCCACGGCGGTGCCGACGACCGTGCGATACGGCGAGCGCGCCTCCGCGTCGGTCGTCTCGAGCTCGGCGATCGGCGGCGCCATCGAGGCCGACGGGCGCTCGCAACGCGCCGAGGTGCCGATCGCGGAGCTCGCGAGATACGTGTCCGAACGCGGCGGACGGGGCACCGACTCGGATGTCTCCGCCGCCGAGGTCGTGCTGCCGCGGAAGCTGCTCAAGAGCGGGCTCACCCTCATCGACTCCCCCGGCGTCGGCGGGCTCAACTCGGCGCACGCGCTGACCACGCTCGCGACCCTGCCGTCGGCGCACGCGATGCTGTTCGTGTCCGACGCCTCGCAGGAGTACACCGAGCCGGAGATCCAGTTCCTCCGCCACGCGATGCGGATCTCCCCGAACGTCGCGTGCGTGCTCTCGAAGATCGACCTGTACCCCCAGTGGCGTCGGGTCGAGGAACTCGACCGCGGTCACCTGCACTCGATCGATCCCGACATCCCGGTGTTCCCGGTCTCGTCCAACCTGCGCCTGGCCGCGATCGAGGCGTCCGACCATGAACTGAACACCGAATCCGGCTTCGCGACGCTCATCTCGTACCTGCGCAAGGACGTCGTCGGGCAGGCCGAGCTCCTGCAGCGCCGCTCAGCCGCGGCCGACCTGGTGTCGACGACCGAGCATCTGCGCCTCGCGATCGACTCCGAGCTGAACGCCCTGCAGAACCCCGAACGGACCCCTGAGATCGTCGCCCGGCTCGAGGCGACGAAGGCCCGCGCCGACGAGCTCCGGCGCAACTCCTCGCGCTGGCAGATCACGCTCAACGACGGCGCGACCGACCTGATCGCCGACATGGAGCACGACCTGCGCGACCGGCTGCGCACCATCCAGCGCGAGGCGGAGGACGCGATCGACGAGGGCGACCCGGGGCCGGTCTGGGACGAGCTCGTCGAGTGGTTCGAGCAGCGGGTCTCCTCGGCCGTCACCGACACGTTCGTCTGGACGCAGGAGCGCGCGCAGTGGCTCGCGGCGAAGGTCGCCCGGCACTTCACCGAGGAGGAGGTCGCACTGCCCCGGATCCACGTGGACGACACCCGCGAGGTGCTGGACTCGGTCGACGAGATGTCGGAACTGGACTCCGGGCGGCTCGGTGCGATGCAGAAGTTCTACATCGGGCTTCGCGGCTCGTACGGCGGCGTGCTCATGGTGGGCATCATCACGGGGATCGTCGGCATGTCGATCATCAACCCCCTCTCGCTCGCCGCGGGCGCGGTGATCGGCCGGAAGGCCTACAAGGAGGATCAGGAGAACCGCCTGCAGCGCCGCCGCAATGAGGCGAAGGGCCTCATCCGGCGCCAGGTGGACGAGATCATCTTCCAGGTCGGCAAGCAGCTGCGCGATCGGCTCCGTCTCGTCCAGCGCATCACCCGCGATCACTTCACGGCGATCGCCGACGAGCACCACCGGTCGCTGGCCGATTCGGTGATCGCAGCGCAGAAGGCCGCCAACATGTTCGCGAGCGAGCGCGACCGGCGCGTCCAGGAGCTGCGACGCGACCTGCAGAAGGTCGACGCCCTGTCGGCTCGAGCCCGCTCGATCGACGGCGTCGCCCCGGCGGCCGCGAGCGCGCCCGGTGCGGCCTCGGCGCCGGCGATCGGGGCCGGCCCGGCGTGAGCGCCCGCCTGCTCGAGCAGACCCGCGACCTCCTCGAGGTCGCAGCTGACCATTACCGCGGCGATGCCGAGGCGCTCGCCCGGATCCGCGAGCAGCGCGAACGCCTTGGCGAGCCGCTCCGGGTGGCGATCGCGGGCATGGTGAAGGCGGGGAAGTCGACCCTCCTGAACGCGATCATCGGCGAGGAGATCGCGCCGACCGACGCCGGCGAGTGCACGAAGGTCATCACCTGGTACCGATTCGGTCGGACGCCCAGCATCACCATGCATCTCCGCGACGGCGAGGCGCGATCGCTGCCGGTACGCCGGATCGAGGGCCGCCTGCAGATCGACCTCGAGCCTGCGACGCCCGAGCAGGTCGAGCGCGTCGTCGTGGAGTGGCCGGCGAAGCGGCTCGAGGACGTCACGCTGATCGACACGCCCGGCATCGGTTCGCTGTCGGCGGAGGTCTCGGCGAGATCGGCGGCCTTCCTCGCGCCCGAGGCCTCGGGATCCTCGGCCGACGCGATCATCTACCTCACACGTCACATGCACTCGGCCGACCTCGGCTTCCTCTCGGCCTTCCACGATCCGGCGATCACCCGCTCCCGCACGGTCAACGCGATCGCGGTGCTGTCGCGCGCCGACGAGATCGGCGCCGGCCGGATCGACGCGCTGCTGTCCGCGCGGGGCATCGCGGAGCGCTACCGCACCGACGGCACGCTCCGATCGCTCGCGCTCGACGTCGTGCCGGTCGCGGGCCTCCTCGCGCAGTCCGCGCGGACCCTCCGCGAGAGCGAGTTCGACGCGCTCCGCCGACTGGCCTCCCTCGGTCGCGACGCGCGCGAGCGCCTGCTGGTCTCCGTCGACCGCTTCGTCCGCGCGGACGCCCCCGTCGATGTCCCACCCGACGTGCGGCGCCGCCTCCTGGACCGGTTCGGCATGTTCGGGATCCGCATGTCGACCGTGTCCATCCGTGCGGGACACGACGATGCATCCGCCCTCGCCGAGGAGTTGTACCGGCGCTCCGGACTCGACGATCTCGTCCACCTGGTCGGCGGTCAGTTCCGGTCTCGCGCGGACGTGCTGAAGTCGAGCTCCGTCCTCACCTCGCTCAGGGCGCTGCTCGCGGAGCATCCGCTGCCCGCCGCCACGCTGATCACGAGCGCGATCGAGCGACTGGAGGCGAATGCGCACGAGCTCCGCGAGCTCGCGGTGCTCGCCGCCGCGCGAACGACGGGCATCGGCCTGCCGCGCGACCGGTCCGAGGAGGCCGAACGGCTGATCGGCGGCTCCGGAACCGACCTGGCAGCGAGGCTCGGACTGCCCGAGGGCACCGCGTCGGAGGAACTCCACCGCGCCGCGACCGATGCGCTTCGAGCGTGGCGTGCGCTCGCGGGCAGCCCGCTGCTCGACCGAACCGCTGCGGAGGCGTGCGACGTGGTGACGCGGACGTGCGAGGCGCTCGTCGTGGCCGCAGGACCCGGATCAGCCGCGCGCCGCCGCCTGCGATTGGTGCTTGGTCCTGAACCACCGGTGCGCGGACGGCAGGAGCGGGAAGAACCATCCGAGCACCGCGAAGAGGAGCCCGGCGATGATCAGGACCTCGACGATCACGCCGAACTCGACCACGGCGAGGAACGCGATGCCGGCCACCGCCGCGACTCCGTGGAGGGCGAGCACGGGCACCTGCAGCCAACGAGCCCCGCCACGCCGGTTGAGCAGGACCGCTAGCAGCACCGCCTCGGCGGTGACCGCGACGCCGAGCGCGGCGATGGTCGACCAGTAGATCACGTCGACGAGCGAACCGATGGACGTCGCGTCGTAGTCCGGCGCGACGCGGAGCAGGGTCTCCTCGAGTTCGACCGCGATCGCCTCGTGCGAGAGGAACGCGATGAGGATGGCCGCGGCGCTCGCGGCGAAGCTCACGAACCAGAGGACGCGCGCGGTCGGCAGCGGCCACGGGGGCGGAACGGGCTTGCGGACGGGCGGCCGCCGCTGGTCGGTGAGCGCCGGTCGCTCGGGCGGCGGTGGGCCATCCTGCTCGCCGTCGAGGTCGTCGGCAGATGGCCGTGAGCCGGCATTCCCCCCGGATGCGTCGGTCATGCCAGAAGACTACGACAGGGTCAGGGCGACGATGAGGGCGACGCGTCGGCGACGAGTCGCACCGCCAGGGAATCGACGCCGGTCGCGATGGCGTCGTCCTCGGACCAGCGGCGTGCGAGCCGCGTGGTCGTGGCATCCAGCTCGTTGCGAGTGAGCCCGGCGACGAGCCGAAGGCGGACCACGAGCTCCGGACCCGCGAGGCGCGCGTCGGGGTCGCCGGCATCGAGGTCGACCCCCAGCACGGCGAGCTCGCCCGAGATCGATCGGTCGAACGCCGCACGGACGGCGTCGGCCTCGAACGGCGGTCGCCACGGCAGCTGCTGCGCCACCGCCCACACCGCAGGCCGTCGCAGCACGAACTCGGTCTCCGAGCCCGGATCGAGCACCACCAGCTCGGTGCCGTCGTCGGCCGCCGCGAGCGCGACGCGCACGCCGTCGGCCGGGACCGGCCGCGCGGCCGGGTTCCATCGCGACATCGCCGCGACGGAGCCGAACACGGGCAGCACGCGGCGTCCGTCCGGGCCTTCGACCGACACGATCGAGAGCTCCTGGCTCTTGTCGACCGCGTGGCCGTGGGCGCCGACCTCGGTCCCCCCGTCACCGAGCTCCGCGAGCAGCGGGATCAGCAGCCGTGCGCGACCGAACGCCGCGACCACGTCGGCCTGCCCGCCGTCGCCCGCACGGAACCGTGCGAGCGCCGAGGCGAGTTCCTCGGGCATCCGGCCGTCGTCGGCCGCGTGCGGGTTGGGCTGGAACGACCTGCCCGCCCACGGGCGGCCGGCCGAATCCGCGGCCGGGTCAGTGGGATGCGACATCCAGCGCCTCGGGCAGCGTGAACGCACCCGCGTAGAGGGCCTTGCCGATGATCGCGCCCTCGAGGCCGTGCGGCACGAGCTGGCGCAGCGCGGCGATGTCGTCGAGGCTCGCGACCCCGCCCGACGCGATGACGGGCCGGCGGGTGCGGTCCATGATCTGGCGCAG
>DASTQT010000106.1:0-5698 GCA_035761605.1 Agromyces sp.
CTCGCCGGGACCGCAGGGGTCGGCGAGCCGATCGACCTCGCCGTCCTGCCCGACTCGCGCGTGCTGCACACCACGCGCGGCGGCCAGGTCCGCCTCACCGACCCCTCGCAGGGCACGACGACCGTGGTCAACACCATCGACGTCTACGCCAACTCCGAGGACGGGCTGCAGACGATCACCCTCGACCCGGACTTCGAGGAGAACGGGTGGGTCTACCTGTACTACGCGCCCCGCGTGATGGACGCGCCCTACCCGACCACCACCGCGACGGGCTCCGCCCCCAACACGCTCCCCGCCGGCGCCGACGCGTCGTACTGGGACCAGTGGAAGGGCTACAACCAGCTCAGCCGGTTCAAGTGGAACGCGGCGACGAGCTCGCTCGATCTCGCCACCGAGCAGAAGATCATCAAGGTCGAGGTCCAGCGCGGGCAGTGCTGCCACGTCGCGGGCGACGTCGCCTTCGACAACGACGGCAACGTGCTGCTCGCCACGGGTGACAACACTCCGGCCGGCACGCCGGGCGCCGGCGGCTACGCGCCGATGAACGACCGTCCCGGCTTCAACCCCGGATTCGACGCTCGTCGCGGCTCCGGCAACTCGAACGACCTGCGCGGCAAGATCCTCCGGATCGACGTGCAGGAGGACGGCTCCTACACGATCCCGAGCGGCAACCTGTTCGCGCCCGGCACGGCCGGTGCGCGTCCCGAGATCTTCGCGATGGGCCTCCGCAACCCGTTCCGCATCGACTTCGACCCGGTGACCGGGGCGGTCACGTGGGGCGACTACGGTCCCGACGCGGGCACGGCGAACCCCGACCGCGGCCCGATGGGCTACGTCGAGTGGCAGAGCACCACGGTGCCGATCAACGGCGGCTGGCCGTTCTGCCACGGTCCCAACGCGAACTACAGCAACTGGGACTACGAGACCCTCACGGTGCGCGGCTGGTACGACTGCGCCGGCACGCTCGTGAATCCGTCTCCCTACAACACCGGACTGCAGAACCTGCCGTCGGCAACCGCTCCGCAGCTCTGGTACGGCGACCAGCCCACGCACCAGCCGTGGCCCGAGTTCGGCTCGGGCGGCCAGGCGCCGATGGGCGGCCCGACCTACCGGTACGACGAGGAGAACACGTCGGCGACGAAGTTCCCGGCGTACTGGGACGGCAAGGCGTTCATGGGCGAGTTCTCGCGCGACCGCATCTTCGCGTTCTCGCAGGACGACCCCGACGGTCCCGTCACCAAGATCGAGGACTTCCTGCCCAACTCGGCACTCGTTGCGGCAGGCATGCCGGTCTGGGACAACGTGATGGACATGGAGTTCGGCCCCGACGGCTCGCTCTACGTGCTCGACTACGGCGACGGCTTCTTCCGCCCGAACCCCGACGCGGGGCTGTACCGCGTCGACTACGTCGTCGGGATCAAGGGGCCGCGAGCGGTCCTCGACGCCTCGGTCACGTCGGGCGACGGTCCGCTGGCGGTCGAGTTCGACGCCTCCGGCTCGTCGCACCCCGACGACCTCGGGCTGAGCTACGCGTGGGACTTCGAGAACTCGGGCACCTTCACCGAGGGTGACGCGGTCGAGTCGTACACGTACACCGAGGACGGCCAGTACCAGGCCCGCGTGCGGGTCACCGACACGAGCGGACGGGTGAGCCTGGCCTCGGTCACCATCACCGTGGGCAACACGGCGCCGGTCGTCGAGATCGTCTCGCCGGTCGACGGCTCCTTCACCGACTGGGGCGACGAGGTCGCCTTCGAGGTGAAGGTCACCGACCCCGACGAGACCATCGACTGCAGCCGCGTGCTGTGGAGCTACGGTCTCGGCCACGACAACACGCACACGCACCCGCTGTTCACGGGCTCCGGCTGCACGGCCACGATCCAGATCTCGCTCGAGGCCGGCCACGGAGAGACCGAGAACATCTACGCGCAGATCGGCGCCTCGTACACCGACCTGGGCACCGCGACCGCACCCGCCCTGGGCGGCGACGACGTCGTGCTGCTCAACCCGCGTGCGCTGCAGGCCGAGCACTCCGACGCCAAGAGCGGCGAGACCACGGTCGTGGACGACGAGTCGGCAGCGGGCTTCCGCTACCTGAGCGGCCTGGGCGAGGGCGAGTGGATCGCCCACGACCCGGTGGAGCTCGGCGGCATCACGGGCGTGGAGCTCCGCGCGAAGGGTGCCGGCGAGGTGACCCTGCGCTGGGGTGACGCCGACGGCGACGTGCTCGGCACGTTCGACGTCGACTCCGCCGCCTGGCAGGAGATCTCGGTTCCGCTGACCGTGATCCCCGAGGGCACCGGACGCATCGTGGTGACCTCGACGGGCGGCGTGGACCTCGACCAGTTCGAGTTCACGACCTCGGTGAGCGACATCCGCGCCCTGCTCGGTGCGCTCCAGGAGGCCGACCGCATCACCCGCGGTGTCGAGGCCTCGTTCGGCGACGTCCTCGCCGAGGTCGACGCGGCGCTCGCGGCGGGTGACACCGCGACGGCGACCGCCCGACTCGAGTTCATCATCGAGCAGGTGCCGAACCGGATCCGCACCGACGCCGACGCGGCGGCGCTGGTCATCCGGGCGGCCGAGGCGGTGATCGCCGACCTGTAGCAGAACCTCGCGGCTCCGGGGCTTCGCGCTCCGCGCTCCGGACCCGGAGCCGCGAACCAGGCCGGTGCGGCCGGAGAACGAACCTTGGCGGGATCCGCCGGCCGCACCAAGGACGAGTCGGGCCGTGCTCCTCAGGGGGCGCGGCCCGACTCCATGCTGCGCGGCGCGCACTGCGCGCGATCGCGCCCCGCTAGCCTTCGATCATGGTGCGCTTCCTCGTGAACATCGCGGTCTCGCTCGTCATGGCCGCGCTCGGCCTGCTGCTCGCCGCCTGGCTGCTCCCCGAGTTCCACCTGGAGACCGGCGGGTTCCTCATCGCGGTGCTCGTCTTCACGATCGCGCAGGCGGTGCTCGCGCCGTTCGTCTTCAACGTGGCGCGCAAGTACGCCTCCGCCATCCTCGGCGGCATCGGGCTCGTGTCGACGTTCCTCGCGCTGCTCATCGCGTCGTTCTTCCCCGGCGGGATCCGCATCGACGGCGTCGTGACGTGGGTCCTCGCAACGCTGCTCATGTGGATCGTGACCGCGCTCGGCACCTGGCTGATCCCGCTGCTGATCTTCCGCAAGCGCCGCGACGCCCGCACCGCCTAGTACGCGGTATGGGTCCGGGTCACGCGGACTCGGGACGGTACGCGAGCACCGCCCCGGCGACCGTGACCCGCACGTCCGTGCCGCGCGGCACGAGCCCCGACGCCGTCACGCGGGCGCGAAGGCGCTGCCCGTCGGCGAGCGACACCGCGAGCATCGCGTCGTGGCCCGTGTACTCGACGTCGGTCACGACGCCGTCCAGCGCTGCGGATGCCTCGGGGCCGGCCGCGTCCGATGCGGGGGCGGATGGCGCATCCGCGGCCAGCACGCGCAGTTCCTCCGGTCGCACGAGCACCGTCACGTCCTCGCCGTCCTGCGGCACGAGGCCCGCGGCATCCTCCACCGGCACGGCTCGGAGCCGACCGATCGACGTCGCGACCTCGTCGCCGTGCAGCACGCCGGGCAGGAACACCGCGTCGCCCACGAACCCGGCCACCCACGGCGTCGCCGGCACCCGGTAGACCTCCTCTGGCGTGCCGAGCTGGAGCACCTCGCCGCCGCGCATCACGGCGACCCGGTCGGCGACCGAGAGCGCCTCGGCCTGGTCGTGCGTGACGAGGATGCCGGTGACGCCCTCGGCGCGCAGCAGCTCGCGCACCGACGCGCGGAGGTCGGCGCGGAGCATGGGGTCGAGCGCGCCGAACGGCTCGTCGAGCAGCACGAGCTCGGGTCCCGACGCGAGTGCACGGGCAAGCGCGACGCGCTGCGCCTGCCCGCCGGAGAGTTGCCCGGGCGCGCGGTTCGCGAGCGGCGCGAGGTCGACGAGGTCGAGCAGGCGCTTCACCTCGTCGGACTTCGCGGCGCGGCGGGCGGCCCGCGACGAGCCGCGCCCCGCGAGCATGCCGAACGCGACGTTCTCGGCGACCGTGAGGTGCGGGAACAGTGCCGCGTCCTGCGGCACCCAGCCGATGCGCCGCTTCTCGGGCGCGAGGTGGATGCCGTGCGTGGTCACCATGCGCGAGCCGATGCGGATCTCGCCCGACTGCGCGCGCAGCAGGCCCGCGATCGTGCGGAGCAACGTGGTCTTGCCGCAGCCGCTCGGTCCCACGATCGCGAGCAGCTCGCCGTGCGGCACCTCGACGTCGACGGCGTGCAGCACCGGGCCGCCCTCGTACCCGACGGTCAGGTCGCGGACCTCGAGCCGGCTCATGCGATCGCCTCCCGGGTCGCCTCGCGTCCGGCGCGCGCGTCGGAGAGCAGGAATGCGGGCACTGCGGCGACCAGCAGCAGCGCGACCGCGTAGGGCGCGGCGGCGCCGTAGGCGGAGACATCCGTTCGCTGCCACAGCTCGATTGCGAGCGTGTCGGTGCCCGTCGGGCGCAGCATCAGCGTGGCGGGCAGTTCCTTCATGGCGCTCACGGCGGCGAGCAGGGCGGCAGCGAAGATGCCAGGACGCGCGAGGCGGGCGGTGACGGTCAGCCACGTGCGGGCACGCGAATTGCCGAGCGTGCGCGAGACGTCCTCGAGCGAGGTCGGAACCTGGCCGGTCGCGGCGCGGATCGAGCCGATCGCCTTCGGCATGAACAGCACGCCGTACCCGAACGCGAGCACGAGCGCGGTCTGGTACAGCGCGGGGACGACGCTCAGCGAGAAGAACACGAGCGACAGGCCGACCACGATGCCGGGCAGGCCGAGCGCCAGGTAGCCGGTGGACTCGATCGCACGAACGAGGCGCCCGCGGTGGCGGGCGGCGAGCACGCCGATCGGCAGTGCGAGCGCCACGGCGACCACGGCGCCGCCCGCCGAGAGCAGGATCGTGTTGCCGATCGACTGCATGAGGTTCGCCGCGACGAACACGCGCAGCGTATCGGCCGAGAGCACGCGCGCGACGAGCACCGCGACCGGCACGACCACGGCGACCGCGGGCACGAGCGCGAGCAGCGCCACGCCCGGCAACGTCCAGCGGCCGAGGCGCGCCATCCGTCGCCGACCCGTCGCGGGCGCCGCGTGGATGCGCCGGGCGGCCCGGCCGCGCGCGAACTGCTCGCCCACCACGACGATGAGCGCGAGCGTCACGAGCAGCACCGCGAGCACCGCCGCCTCGTCGCGGTTGAAGCTCGCCGAGTACGCCTGCTGGATCGCGGTCGTCAGCACCGGGAAGCGGAACAGCGCCACGCCGCCGAAGTCGGCGAGCGTGTACAGGCACACGAGCAGCGCGCCCGCGAGCACCGCCGGCCGGATCTGCGGCCACGTGCCGAGCATGAACGACCCGAGCGGGCCCCGGCCGAGCGTGCGCGCCACGTCGTCGAGGCCGGTGCTGCCGATGCGCAGCGCCGCCGCGACCGGCAGCGTCACGTACGGCACCGACACGAAGCTGAGCACGAGCCACGCCGCCCAGAAGCCCTTCATCGACGGCTGCCAGGCCAGCCACCCGTAGGCGGCGAGGTACGACGGCATCGCGAGCGGCAGGGCCGCCGACACCGCCCAGAACCCGCGCCAGCGGAGGCGGGTCCGGGCGAGCAGGTACGCGCTCGGCACCCCCAGCGCGACCGCGGTGGCGGTGA
>DASTQT010000107.1:0-3431 GCA_035761605.1 Agromyces sp.
GCAACCTCAAGATGGACCCGGCGTTCGCCGAGCGCAACGTCAACGAGGGCTTCTCCGGCGGCGAGAAGAAGCGCAACGAGATCCTCCAGCTCGAGCTGCTCAAGCCGAAGTTCGCGGTGCTCGACGAGACCGACTCGGGCCTCGACGTCGACGCGCTCAAGGTCGTCTCCGAGGGCGTCAACCGCGCTCACGCGAACACGGGCCTCGGAATCCTGCTGATCACGCACTACACGCGGATCCTCCGCTACATCAAGCCCGACTTCGTGCACGTCTTCGTCGCCGGCAAGATCGCCGAGCAGGGCGGCCCCGAGCTCGCCGACCGCCTCGAGGACGAAGGCTACGACCGCTACCACGTGGCCGAGTCCGCGGCCCAGTAGGCGCGGGTAGACTCCGATCATGGTCACCTCACTCGCACCCGAGCGGTTCGACGAGATCAGCGAGGCGCTGAAGGATGTCGTCGACCCCGAGCTGGGCGTGAACATCGTCGACCTGGGGCTCATCTACGACCTCAACTGGGACGACGAGCACGACGCCCTCGTCATCAACATGACCCTGACCAGCGCCGGCTGCCCGCTCACCGACGTGATCGAGGAGCAGACGGCGGAGGCGCTGGACGGCACCGTGGAGCGGTTCCGCATCAACTGGGTGTGGATGCCGCCATGGGGTCCCGAGCGGATCACCGACGACGGCCGTGACATGATGCGCGCGCTGGGCTTCGCGATCTGACCGGTCGCCGTCCGGGGGAATAGGCTCGTGCCATGCAGGGCACACCGGAACCCGCAACCCGCGAGGGGTACACGCACGGCCACCACGAGAGCGTCCTCCGGGTGCACGAGTGGCGGACGGTCGACAACTCGGCCGCCTACCTCGTCCCGCACCTGGGGGCCGGCCTCCGGGTCCTCGACGTCGGCTGCGGGCCCGGCACGATCTCGATCGACCTCGCCCGGCGCGTCCGGCCGGGATCCGTGACCGGCATCGACGCATCCGCCGAGATCGTCGCGCGCGCGACCGGCCTCGCCGCGAGCGAGGGCGTGGCGAACGCCGAGTTCCGAGTGGGCGACGCCTACGCGCTCGCCTTCGACGACGACACGTTCGACGTCGTGCACGCCCACCAGGTGATGCAGCATCTCGGCCGGCCCGTCGACGTGATGCGCGAGATCCGCCGCGTGCTCAAGCCGGGCGGCGTGTTCGCGGCCCGGGACGCCGACTACGGCGGCGTGATCTGGAACCCCGAGTCCGACGGCCTCGCCCGATGGCTGCAACTGAATCGGGACGTCTACGCGTGGAACGGGGGAGAGGCGCGTGCCGGCCGGCTGCTGAAGCACTGGGCGCTCGCGGCGGGCTTCCCGGAGGTCATCGCCACGGGTTCGGTGTGGGTGTTCTCATCGGATCGCGATCGCGAGTGGTGGGGCGGCGCCTGGTCGGACCGTGCGACGAAGTCGACCTTCGCGGCGCACGCGATCGAGTCGGGTCACGCCACGCACGCCGAGCTCGAGACCGTCGCCGAGGCGTGGCGCGCCTGGGCCGCCGACCCCGAAGGGTGGCTCCTCATGCCGCACGGCGAGATCATCGCGCGGGCCTGAGCCTCCCCACGCGGGCGGGTCGACTCACCAGTCGTCGCCGTCGGCCTCCGCATGCGTGCCGGATGGCGCGGCGCCCGTCGTCACGATCGTGCCGTCGTCGAGCTCGGCGATCGGGCGGCCCTCGAGCCACGTGAGCGTCCAGTGCCGTCCGGCACCGTCGGTCGCGCGCGCCTCGGCCACAGCGATCAGCGGGCGGAGCTCCGCGGGCACGGACGCGGGCGGCTCGTCGCCGAACGACCATCGCGTGCCGAGGCGCATCAGAGGTCCTGCTCGAACGTGATCGCGGGGCTGCGGCGTGCGACGTCGTCCGACAGGGCGAGCCCGTCGGCGTCGCCCGGGTCGTTCGTCCACGTCAGGCGGGTCGCGTGCAGCTCGGCGGCGCGCCCGCGCACGAGGTCCAGGAGCTGGTGCGCGACGCCGTTCCGGCGGTGCTCCTCGGCGACGAAGAGGTCGTCGACGACGACGCCGATGGTCGCATCGAACGTCCGCGGCTCCGGGTGGTAGTGCACGAGGCCGACCGGCGTGCCCTCGTCGTCGACCGCGAGAGCGGCGCGCAGCCCGTTCCGGGCGTCCTGGATCCAGCTCCAGACGATCAGCGCCTTGGTGTCGTCGAGCTGCGCGCCTCGGCCGGCGCAGTGCGCATCGAACAGGGGCAGCCAGCCGAAGAAGTCGTTCTCGGCGATGTCGCGGATGGTGACGCTCATGCGCGGGCCTCCTCGGCGGCGATCTCGAGCTCGACGTCGCGGACCTCGAGCTCCTCGGACTCGGCGAACTCGAGCACGCCGATGCGGCCGACGGCACGAAGGTCGCCCTCGGCATGGGCGAGCAGCGCGGTCGCGGCCTCGGGGGCGGCGATCACGGCACGCCCGACCGGGGTCTTCTGCGAGGCCTTCGCGTCGGTCTTCGCTCGGCGGATGCCGGTCAGCGCGAGGCTCGCGAGCTCGAGCAGTTCCACGCCGGCGTCGCCCCGCGCGGCGAGCTCGTCGACGGCCGGCCACGACGCGAGGTGCACCGAGCCGTCGTTCGACCAGCGCCACGCCTCCTCGGCGGCGAACGGGATCACCGGCGCGAACAGGCGCAGCAGCACGCTCAGCGCGGTCTTCAGCGCGGCGACCGCCGACGCCTGCTCGTCGCTCGGCGCGCCGTACGCACGCTCCTTGACGAGCTCGAGGTAGTCGTCGCAGAAGGTCCAGAAGAACGTCTCGGTGACCTCGAGCGCGCGGGCGTGGTCGTACGCGTCGAGCGCGCGCGTGGCCTGCTCGACGACCGTGGCGAGTCCGGCGAGCATGCTGCGGTCGATCGGCACCGACACCGCGGCATCCGCCCGGCCCTCGAACCCGAGGATGAACTTGGCGGCGTTCAGCACCTTGATCGCGAGGCGCCGGCCGATCTTGACCTGCGTCGGGTTCTGCGGGTCGAAGGCCGCGTCGGTGCCGAGGCGCGAGGATGCCGCCCAGTAGCGCACCGCGTCGGATCCGTGCTGCTCGAGCAGCCCGGCAGGCGTGACGACGTTGCCCTTCGACTTCGACATCTTCTTGCGGTCGGGGTCGACGATGAACCCGGAGATCGCCGCATTGCCCCACGGGGACACGCCGTGCTCGAGCTCCGCGCGCAGCGCGGTGGAGAAGAGCCAGGTCCGGATGATGTCCTGGCCCTGCGGACGCAGCGAGTACGGGAAGAGCAGGTCGAACAGCTCCGCGTCGCGCTCCCAGCCGGCCGCGAGCTGCGGCGTGAGCGAGGAGGTGGCCCAAGTGTCCATGATGTCGTGCTCGCCGACGAAGCCGTTCGGCTGGTCGCGCTGCGACTCGTCGTAGCCGGGGGCGGCGGTCGACGACGGGTCGACCGGCA
>DASTQT010000108.1:0-2640 GCA_035761605.1 Agromyces sp.
CTCGCCGAGCTCAAGCAACTCCTCCCGCCCGCCGAGGTCGAGTACGTCGAGAAGCAGCCCACGCTCGAAGAGGTCTTCCTCGCGCTCGTCGGCGACCCCGGCGAGGCCGACGCGACCGATGCCCCGGACGCCGCCGACGACGCGGCATCCGCACCGACCCGAAGGGAACCACGATGACCACCCACGTCCTCAGCGACACCGGCGTCCTCACCGGTCGCTCGCTGCGCCACATCCTCCGCAGCCCCGACACGATCATCACCACCGCGGTGACCCCGATCGCGCTGATGCTGTTGTTCGTCTACGTGCTCGGCGGCGCGATCAACACCGGATCCGACGCGTCGTACGTCAACTACATGCTCCCGGGCATCCTGCTCATCACGATCGCCTCGGGCATCGCGTACACGGCGTACCGGCTGTTCCTCGACATGCAGGGCGGCATCTTCGACCGCTTCCAGTCCATGCCGATCGCGAGGTCGAGCGTGCTGTGGGCCCATGTGTTCACCTCGCTGGTCGCGAACCTGGTGTCGGTGGCCATCGTGATCGGCGTCGCGCTGATCATGGGGTTCCGCACCGGGGCATCCGTCGCCGTGTGGCTCGCGGTCGCCGGCATCCTGACCCTGTTCACCCTCGCCCTGACCTGGCTCGCCGTGATCGCCGGGCTCTCCGCGAAGACCGTCGACGGCGCGAGCGCGTTCAGCTACCCGCTGATCTTCCTGCCGTTCATCAGCTCGGCGTTCGTGCCCACCGACTCGATGCCCGCCCCGGTCGCCTGGTTCGCCGAGAACCAGCCCGTGACGTCCATCGTGAACAGCATTCGGGCCCTGTTCGCCGAGCAGCCCGTCGGCACCGACATCTGGATCGCCCTCGCCTGGCTCGTCGGCATCCTCGTCGTCGCCTACGGGTTCGCGATCGCCATCTACCGCCGGAAGATCAGCTGAGTCCTCCCGCATCGATCGCGCCCGCGTCGCACGACACGGGCGCGATCGTCATGCCCGCTCGAGTCACTCCATGCGGTCGAGGCGCCGCAGGATGAGTCCCTCGCGCAGGGCCCACGGCGACACCTCGAGCACCTTCGCCTTGAACGCGCGCATGGTCTCGGACAGCACGACGGCACCCGCGACGATCTGGAACGTGCGGTCGGCGGTGATGCCGGGCAGGTTCGGGCGCGCATCGGCGGGGATGCGCGCGAGCCGCGGGATCCAGTCGTCGAGCTGCGAGAGCTTGAGGATGCTGCGCTCCTCGGCGCCCACGCCCTCCTCGGTGCTGCCCGCGAGCTTGGCGAGCGAGCGGATGGTCTTCGACGATCCGACGACGTGGTCGGACTCGGGGATGCCGCCGACCTCGCGGACCGTCTCCTCGAGAACGCCGCGGGCGTGCTTGCGCAGCCGCGCGACCTGCTCGTCGGTGGGCGGATCGTCGGGCAGGTACTCGATGGTCGAGCGGCCCGCACCGAGTGGGACGGAGCGCGCGACATCCGGTACCTCGTCGCCGCCGTGCGCGATCTCGAGCGAGCCGCCGCCGATGTCGAAGAGCAGCACGCGGCCGGCCGACCAGCCGTACCAGCGGCGAACCGCGAGGAACGTGATGCGCGCCTCGTCGGCGCCGCTCAGCACGTCGAGGTGGATGCCCGCCGCCTCCTCGATGAGGGCGAGGACCTCGGCGCCGTTCGCGGCCTCGCGGATGGCGGAGGTCGCGAACGCGAGCAGTTCGTCGATGCCCGACTCGCGGGCCACCTTCGCGGCCTCGCGGACTGCCTCGAGGATCGCCTCGACGCCCGCCTCGCTGATGGCGCCGTCGTCGTCGAGGTAGCGCATGAGCCGTAGGACCGACTTGTTCGAGGCCATGGGGATCGGGCGGGCGCCGGGGTGGGCGTCGACCACGAGCAGGTGCACGGTGTTGGAACCGACGTCGAGAACCCCGAGGCGCATGGTGCGAGCGTACTGGGTGCTGGTGCGCCGCGCGCGTCTCTTGCATACTGGTGCGACTGGGACGATCGTCCCACTTTCAGCGGCGACGACGTCGAGACGAGGAGGGAGCGCCCGTGCCCCGCATCCCCGCCGGCGAGCGGCGCGCCGCGCTCATCGACGCGGGCCTGCGGCTCATCGCGCGCGACGGGCTCGCGCACGCCACGACGCGGGCGATCGTCGCCGAGGCCGGGATGTCGCTCGCGAGCTTCCACTACGCGTTCGAGTCCCGCGAGGCGTTCCTCGACGAGCTCATCGCCGTCGTCGTCGCGAACGAGCAACAGGCGGTGCTGCCCGCGCCCGACGTCGGCCCGGACGGCGACGGCGACGGCGGCGACGGCGACGGCGGCGACGGCGACGGCGGCGACCTGCGCGCCATCCTCGAGGACGGCCTGCTGCGCTACCTCGACCTCCTCGCTTCCGACCCCGAGCACGAGCAGGCGATGCTCGAACTCACCCAGTACGCGCTGCGCTCGCCGGAGCGCCATCCGCTCGCCGTCGCACAGTACCGGCGCTACGCCGAACTGGCCGAGCAGGCGCTCGCGACGGCCGCAGAGCGGGCGGGTGCCGCCTGGCGCAAACCCGTCGCCGAGGCCGCCGGCGTGCTCGTCGCGTTCACCGACGGGATCACCCTGACCTGGCTCGTGCACCGCGACGACGCCGCCGCCCGCGCGGC
>DASTQT010000109.1:0-2126 GCA_035761605.1 Agromyces sp.
ATCCGCAACGAGGAGCACATCGTCACCTCGTGGTACGCCCTGCCGGGCGAGGACTGGGTCCGGCACGCCATCCGCTACGAGACCTCGGGCTACCACGCCAACACGATGGGCGACCTGCAGAGTCTCCGCCCCGCGGTCTACGCGAGCGGCGACGGCGAGGTGCGCGTGCGCGACCTCACCTACCGCCCGCTCAGCTGAACGCCGCTCAGGGCTCGCGCCGCAGAAGCCGGATCCGCGCGGCTCCGACTCCGTGGGTCGGCAGGATCGCCAGCCGCTCGTCGCCGTTGATGACCCGGCCCGGGGTGATAGAGCCTCCCTCCACGAGGAGTTCCTGCACCGAGTCGATCTCCACGACGGCACCCTCGGCGGCGAAGTCGATCGTGACGCCCTGGCCGACGACGATGAACGTGTCCGGAGCCTCTGCGATCAGCAGCCCGAAGGGTCGGTGCTCGGCGGCGGCCGGCACCGGCGCCGTCGGCAACGTCTCGTCGGGCAGTGACAGCTCCGGTGCAGGAGCCTGTACTCCCGCGTCGAGCAGCATCCGCTGGAGCAGCGCCAGCGTGCCGTGCGCCGTGACGTCGAGGGGCGCCTGGGTGCGGACGGGAACTGCCTCCTCGCCGGGTTCGACGATGACGGCCGCGAGGGCGCCCCGGCGTCCCGCCGCAGTGACCTCGGACTCGAGCGCGGTCAGGTGCGCGAGCACCGCAGCGACCTGCCCAGCGGGATTCGCCCGGTCGATGCCGAAGGCGGACCATCCGATCGCGCCGTAGGTGCCGATCGCGCGCACCAGTTCGCCGGCGCGCGGCCGGCTCTCCGGGATGAAGAGCGGCTGGCCCGCCGACGCGTACGTCCGCATCGCGCTGTCCGCGTCGTCGACGTAGAGGTCGGGACCGAGCAGCTCGAGCGAGGGGGCGCCCGCGCGCCAGACCTCGATGACGGGCGAGGCCGGGCCGCCACTCGGGTACTGCCCGGGGTCGTCCTGCCCCGGCTGAGGGCCGAGCCACGCGTTGGCGTACATCGGAATCCGCTTGATCGTCCGGCCTCGCCGGGCGAGGTGTTCCACGTAGGTGGAGAACGCCCAGGCCATGAACACCTCGTCGGCGCGTGCGTCGTCGCCGAGCACCTCGGACCACGAACCCGAGCGGCTGGCGCCGCGCTCATGCCACAGGTCGTGCACGGCAGAGGAGCCGCCCGAGCTGAGGCGGTCGAGCAGCTCGGCGGGCACAGCCGCGTTCCAGGCGAGCTCGGCGAGCGGACCCCGGTCGCGGCTGTCGGAGAGCAGCCCGGACTCGTTCTCGACCTGGACCATCGCCACGGTATCCTCGGCGTCGGCGACGACCAGGTGCCGGATGAGTGCCTCGAACGCGGCGGCGTCGGCATCTCGGAGTTCCCGGCTGAACACCGAGAGCACCGGCTTCGGTGTCGCGCCCGGATAGGTGAACGCCGTCCGTCGCGGAGCGTCGACCACCGCACGCGGGAACCGCTCGGTGTCGGCGCGGACCCAGCTCGGGGCGTAGGTCGACGCGGCGTTCTTGAACGCGCCGAACCAGAGCAGGACGAGCCTGAGCCCGTTCGAGCGCGCCTCTTCGAGCATCGCGTCGACGAGCGAGAGATCGAACCTGCCCTCCTCCGGCTCGAGGAGCGCCCAGCTCACCGGCGCCAGGACGGTGTTGCCGTTCATCCGGCGCACGTGCGCGAACGAATCGGCGATCGACTTCCGCGAGGACGAGGACGAGTTGTGCACCTGTCCGCCGAGCAGAAGCGCGGGGCGACCGCCGTGCAGCAATCGGAACCCCCCGTCCCGCTCGATCGACCAGGCGCTCGGCGCCGTCGGGATCGTCGTGTCCGTCATCGTGGGTCTCCTTCGTGGGCGGTGATGGTGGGTCGATCGCTGACGCGCAGCTCGACCGCCTGGGTGTGTTCGAGCGTGGGGCCGACGTGCAGCCGGAACAGGCCGGGCTCGACGACGAAGCGCGCGTCCGCGGCATCCGTCGCCCAGAAGCCGAGGTCGCGCTCGCCGAGGGCGAACGAGAAGGTCGCGGTCTCGCCGGCATTTAGGGAGCGCCGCTCGAATGCGACGAGGCGGCGGACGGGCGGGGCGACGCTCGCGACGGCGTCCTCGAGGA
>DASTQT010000110.1:0-2925 GCA_035761605.1 Agromyces sp.
ATCGGCCCGAAGCCACCGAACCGCCGCCGTCGCAACACGGCCATCGCCGCCGCCGCGGCACTCGCCGTCGCCGTCCCGCTCGTCGCGGGCACGCCCGCCCTCGCCGACGCGAACTTCCCGTCGCCCGAGGGCAACACCAACATCGCGAGCATCGCCACCTACGGCGACCTCGTCGCCGAGCTCGAGCGCATCGAGAAGACCTCGCGCTTCGGGGTCGACGTGTTCACGCTCGCCGAGGCCGGCACCGAGGTCTCGACCTCGGAGCAGGGACGCGACCTCTACGTCGCGACCGTCGGCGACGGCGACGAGCACGTCTGGCTCCAGGGCCGCATCCACGGCAACGAGCCGTACGGCACCGAGTCGCTGCTCGCGGTGCTGAAGGAGATGGGCACGAACGGCTCGCCCGACTGGACGTTGCTGCGCGAGACGTACACGTTCCACGTCATCCCGATGTACAACCCCGACGGGTCGGAGCTGAACATCCGGCAGACGATCCTGCAGGACGGCTCGGAGCAGCGCATCGACCTGAACCGCGACTGGGGTGTCGGCAAGTTCGCCGCAGCCGAGTCCGAGGCGTTCTACGAGTACTGGACGATGGTCGACCCGGCGTTCGCGGTCGACATCCACCACCAGGGGCTCAAGCGCGAGTACGGCACCGGCGATGAGGTCACCCTGTCGCTCGGCATCTCCCTCGCGCCGGGCGGCCCGACGCTCCCGGGCGTCGAGGGCGGCGCGTACGACGTGCTGACCCGGCAGATGCACGTGCACGTGTACGACGAGCTGCAGAAGGCCGGCTACGTCAACATGGACCGCTACCAGGTCGGCGGCAGCCTCGAGATCGACATCAAGGGCGGCGTCGTGTCGGCGATGATGCTCGGGCTCGACCACGAGGGGCTCAACCCCGAGGGCCACAGCAACCCCGCGATCTTCTTCGAGACGAGCGGCAACACGAGCGACGGCAGCCTCGGCCAGAAGGCGCGCGGCAAGTCGATCCAGCAGAACATCGTCGCCCTCACCGAGCTGCTGACCGGCATGGCCACGGGCGAGGTGCAGCAGGAGGACCCGGAGCGCTGGGAGGAGATCCCGCACGCGCCCGTCACCGGCTACCAGACCGACGACGGGATCATCCCCGCGTCGTTCTGACGCGCCACTCGCGACTCGCGAGTCACTGCCAGGCGGGGCGGAGCGGCTGGACGGCCGCTCCGCCCCGCCTGTCAATCCACCCGGCGGGTTTGGCCGGGTCACCGCCCGCGGTCAGGCTGGAAGGATGTCTCCAACCTGGCAATCCTGGTCCGCCTTCGCGATCGCCGTGCTCGTCGTGATCGCGGCCGTGCTCATCATCTCGGCGATCGCGTCCGCGGTCGTCCGCGCGATCGCCCGCCGCCGTGACTGGGCGCACATCCTCATCCGCCGCGTGCGCTGGCCGTTCCGCGCGATGCTGCTCGTCGTCGGCCTCTGGATCGCGGTGGCCGTCGCGTTCCCCCAGCAGGAGTGGCGCGCCGCGGTCGACCATGCCTTCCTCATCGCCATGATCGCGGTCGGCGCGTGGCTGGCCTGCCAGGTCTTCCTGTTCCTCACCGACCTCGGCATGCAGCGCTACCGCATCGACGTCGCCGACAACCGGCTCGCCCGTCGCGCGCGAACCCAGCTCGCGGTCGTCCGCCGGCTGGTGGTCGTTGTCGTCGTGGTGCTCGCGCTCGGCGTCATCCTGTTCACGTTCGAGAGCGTCCGCGCGCTCGGCGCGTCGGTGCTGGCGTCGGCCGGCATCCTCTCGGTCATCGCCGGCCTCGCCGCGCAGTCGGTGCTCGCGAACCTGTTCGCGGGCATCCAGCTCGCCTTCAGCGACGCCATCCGCGTCGACGACGTCGTCGTGATCGAGGGCGAGTGGGGACGCATCGAGGAGATCACCCTCAACAACGTCGTCGTCGGCCTCTGGGACGACCGCCGGCTCGTGCTGCCGTGCACGTACTTCACGTCTCAGCCGTTCCAGAACTGGACGCGGACGTCGAGCCAGCTCCTCGGCTCAGTCGAGCTCGACCTCGACTGGCGCGTGTCGCCGGCAGCGATGCGCGACCACCTCGACGCCGTGCTCGAGCGCACCGACCTCTGGGACGGGCGGGCCAAGGTGCTGCAGGTCACCGACGCGGTCGGCGGTCTCGTGCGCGTGCGCATCCTCGTGACCGCGGTCGACGCGCCGACCCTGTTCGACCTCCGCTGCCACGTGCGCGAGGAGATGGTGCACTTCATCCAGCAGTCGCATCCCGAGGCCGAGCCCGCGCAGCGGTTCGTGCTGCAGCGCGGCGACGGCGAACCGGGGCGAGCGGATGCCGCGGCGCGGCCGTCGTCGGCGCTCGCGCCCGACCACGGAGCCGGCGACGCCGACCGGTCCGGGCTCTTCACGGGCACGCCCGAGGCGGAGGAGCGCGCCCAGCAGTTCACCCAGGCGATCCCGGTCGTGCGCGAGGCCGACGCCGAGGACCCGGACACCGTTCCCGCGCGGTAGGGCGGCCGCGGGTGAGGGGAGCGGGCCTACGCCTCGACGAGGGTGCGGCGCACGACGCTCGTGAAGAAGCCGAGCCCGTCGACGCCCGAGCGCATCGCGGCGGCCGTGTCGGGGCCGAAGCCCGGCTCGACCGCGTGCTCGGGGTGCGGCATGAGGCCGACCACGTTGCCGCGCTCGTTCGAGATGCCCGCGATGTCGCGCAACGATCCGTTGGGGTTCACGCCGACGTAGCGGAACACCACGCGGCCCTCGCCCTCGAGGCGGTCGAGCGTCTCCTCCGACGCGATGAAGCCGCCCTCGCCGTTCTTCAGCGGGATGGTGATCTCCTGGCCGGCCTCGAACTCGCCGGTCCAGTCGGTCGAGGTGTTCTCGACGCGCAGCACCTGGTCGCGGCAGATGAACGAGCCGTGGTCGTTGCGGAT
>DASTQT010000111.1:0-2211 GCA_035761605.1 Agromyces sp.
CGAAGATCGCCACGCCGATGGCGGTGAAGTAGGCGAGGTCCGCGACGGTGAGGGCGAGGCATGCCGCGGCGAGCAGCGCGCCGCCGATGAGGAGCGGGCGCCGGCCCACCCGGTCGGTCAGCCGGCCGGCGAACGGCCGGAGGACGAGCGCGGAGACCGCGTAGACACCGAAGGCGACGCCGGCCGCGATCTCGTCGTGGCCGAGGGGACCGGTCACGTAGAGCGGCAGGGCGAAGATCGCCACGCCGATGGCGGTGAAGTAGGCGAGGTCCGCGACGGTGAGGGCGATGAACGTGCCCGTGAACAGCGGCACGCGTTCGGGTCGGGCCACGATTCCCACCCCCTCGCACGGCGCGCCTCGCACCGTTCGCCCGGGTCGCGCTCAGCGTACCGCCGGGCGCCTGCCGCGGCATCCGACGACGTCAGCGGAAGTCTCGCGACCGGTTCGTGGTCGACACCGTGAGCGGCTCGAACCGGTCGGCGACGAGGTTGACCACGCCCTCGCGCGAGCGTTCGAGGTTGCCGCGGACGACCATCGCGGGCGCCTCGCGCGCGATGCGGCGGTACCTCGTCCAGACTCCGACGCTCGCGATCACGTTGAGCGTGCCGGACTCGTCCTCGAGGTTCATGAACGTGATGCCGCTCGCGGTCGCGGGACGCTGCCGGTGGGTGACGACGCCGCCGACCTCGATGCGCCGGCCCGACTCGGCCTCGCGGAGCAGGTCGATGCGCACGACCCCTCGCGCGTCGAGCCGGTCGCGCACGTGCCGGATCGGATGGTCGTCGGGCGAGATGCCCGTGGCCCACAGGTCGTACACGACCTGCTCGGCGTCGTTCAGCATCGGCAGCAGCGGTGGCTGCACGACCACCACCGCGCCCGGCAGGTAGTCGGCGCGGTCCTGCGCGGCCTCGCCCGCGAGCCAGAGCGCCTGCCGCGGCGCGAGGTCGAAGCACTCGAACGCGCCGGCCGCGGCGAGCGCCTCGAGCTGCGTCGCGTCGAGGTCGGCCCGCCGCGAAAGGTCGGCCATGTCGCGGTAGGGCCCGTGCTGGTCGCGTTCGGCGACGATGCGCTCGGCGACCTTGGTGCCGATCGAGGTGACGTCGGCGAGTCCGAGTCGCACGGCGAACGCGCCGTCGCGGCGGTGCTCGGCCGAGCGGTCGGGTGCGTCGCGATCGAACGGGCCGACGGGCGGCTGGAGCGTGTCGGCGCACGCGGGCATGCCGGTGGGGCGACGGATGCCGCGCGCCCCCGCCGCGGCATCCGTCGCCGTCTCATCGCCGGGCTGCGGCACCACCTCGAGCCCCGCGTGCACGCCCGATCGCGCGAGGTCGGGTCGGAGCATCTCGACGCCGTGCCGGCGGGCGTCGGCCGTGAGGGTGTGCGGCGAGTAGAACCCCATCGGCTGGGCGCGCAGCAGCGCCGCGAGGAACGCCGCGGGGTAGTGCAGCTTCAGCCACGAGCTCGCGTAGACGAGCAGCCCGAAGCTGATGGCGTGGCTCTCGGCGAAGCCGAAGTTCGCGAACGCCTCGATCTTCTCGTAGATCGCGTCGGCCACGTCGGGCGCGATGCCGTTGTGCTCCATGCCCGCGTAGAGCTTGGCGCGCAGCTTCTCGATCTTCTCGACGCCGCGCTTGGAGCCCATCGCCCGGCGCAGCAGGTCGGCGTCGGCCGCGTCGCAGTCGCCGACCGCGACGGCCATCTGCATGAGCTGCTCCTGGAACAGCGGCACGCCGAGCGTGCGCCGCAGCACCGGCTCGAGCTTCGGGTGCAGGTAGGTGACCTGCTCCTCGCCGGTGCGGCGTCGGATGTACGGGTGCACCGCGCCGCCCTGCACCGGCCCGGGGCGGATGAGCGCGATCTCGACGACGAGGTCGTAGAAGCAGCGGGGCTTCAGGCGGGGGAGCGTGCCCATCTGCGCGCGCGACTCGACCTGGAACACCCCGATCGAATCGGCCCGGCACAGCATGTCGTAGACCGCGGGCTCCTCCTTGGGGAGGGTCGCGAGCTCCCACTCCTCACCGGTGTGCTCGCGCACGAGGTCGAACGTGTACTGCAGCGCGGCGAGCATGCCGAGGCCGAGCAGGTCGAACTTCACGAGGCCCATCCACGCGCAGTCGTCCTTGTCCCATTGCAGCACCGTGCGGTTCTCCATGCGGGCGTGCTCGATGGGGCACACCTCGCCGACGGGCCGATCGGTGAGCACCATGCCG
>DASTQT010000112.1:0-2450 GCA_035761605.1 Agromyces sp.
GTGCGCGAGTTGACTAGAGTCGAACTCGGCGCGCTGCTCACGATCGCGCGGGCCGCGGATGCCGAACGGAAGGGGACGGACTAGGTGGTCGAGTCACGACTCATCGGTCCCGTCCGCGTCGTCGGCGCCGGCCTGCTCGGCACGAGCGTCGCGCTCGGCCTGCGCGCCCGCGGCATCGACGTGATCCTCGCCGACGCGTCGCCCACGCACGTCGCGATCGCCATCGACCTCGGCGCGGGGCGCGCCGCCCGGGCCGACGACGCACCGCAGCTCATCGTCGTGGCGGTGCCGCCGGATGTCACGGCGTCCGTCGTGGCGGCCGAGCTCGCCGCGTTCCCCGACGCGATCGTCACCGACGTCGCGAGCGTGAAGGCCGGCGTCCTCGCCGAGCTCGAGGCGGCCGGCGCCGACGTGTCGCGCTACATCGGCTCGCACCCGCTCGCCGGGCGCGAGCGCGGCGGTCCCCTCGCGGCCCGAGCCGACCTGTTCGCGGGACGGCCATGGGTCGTCGCCGCGCACGACGAGATCAGCTACCAGCGCGCGAGCGCGATCGACGACCTCATCCTCGACCTCGGCGCGACGCTCGTCGAGATGACGCCCGACGAGCACGACCGCGGCGTCGCGCTCATCTCGCACGTGCCGCAGGTGGTCTCGAGCATCATGGCGCGCCGGTTCATCGATGCGCCGAACGCGGCGCTCGGCCTCGCCGGGCAGGGCGTACGCGACGTCACGCGCATCGCGGCCAGCGACCCCGACCTGTGGGTGCAGATCCTCGGTGCGAATGCGGCGCCGGTGCGCGACATCCTGCTGGCCTACCGCGACGACCTCGACCGGTTCATCGACGCGCTCGCCGAGCCGACCGCGCCGGGCGCGCGTCGCCGAGTCGCGGAGGAGCTCACGGGCGGCAACACCGGCGTCGAGCGGCTGCCCGGCAAGCACGGCACCGACAAGCGCTTCACGACGATCATCGTCATGGTCGACGACCGACCCGGCCAGCTCGCGCGGCTGCTCGCCGAGGTCGGCGAGATCGGCGTGAACCTGGAAGACCTCCGCCTCGAGCACTCGCCCGGCCGCCAGGTCGGCCTCGCCGAGATCGCCGTGCTCCCCGAGGCGGCGGACCGACTCACCACCGAGCTGGCCGAACGCGGCTGGCGGATCGCAGGATGATGCAGCACGAGACCCACCCGATCGAGTACCCCTTCGTCGTCGCCCTCGACGGCCCCGCCGGCAGCGGCAAGTCGAGCATCTCGAAGGAGGTCGCGCGCCGCCTCGGCTGGGGCTTCCTCGACACGGGCGCGGCGTACCGGGCGCTCGCCTGGCATGCGACGGTGTCGCACGTCGACACGGATGACGCGGCATCCGTCATCGCCCTGCTCGACTCGTTCGACTACCGCATCGGCACCGACCCGTACGGCTATTCCGTGCACGTCGGCCGCGTCGACGTCACCGCCGCCATCCGCGAGCCGTCCGTCACGGCCGTCGTGAGCGCCGTCGCGCGCGTGCCCGAGGTGCGCCGGCACCTCATCGAGGTGTTCCGGGCGATCATCGCCGCCGAGCGCCGCGAGGGCATCGTCGTCGAGGGCCGCGACATCACGACGGTCGTCGCACCCGATGCGCCCGTGCGGATCCTGCTCACCGCGTCCGAGGAGGTGCGGATGGCGCGGCGGTCGAAGGAACTCGTCGGACACTCCGCCGAGGCGACCGGCGCCCAGCTGCAGGCGCGCGACCGCGCCGACGCGAAGGTGGTCGACTTCATGAACGCCGCCGAGGGCGTCACGACCGTCGACTCGACCGACCTCGACTTCGACCAGACCGTGAGGGCGGTGCTCGCCGTCATCCGCGATGCTCAGGTTCGTGCTGGTTGAATAGAGAGGTTGTGCACCCGCGTGCGCGACCCCGAGACCTCCCAGGAGTTGCCATGACCGACCGCGACGACGAGTTCGACGCCCCCGACGACGACCTCGCCGAGCGCCTCGCCGACGTCGACGAGGACCTCGCCGAACAGCGCGCCGCCGCGCTCCGCTCCGGCCTCGAGGAGTACGAGCTCGACGAGGAGGACCTCGGCCTGCTCCATCTGTCCGAGGAGGGCGAGGAGGCCATCCGTTACCTTCCCGCGCTGCCGGTCATCGCGATCGTCGGCCGCCCGAACGTCGGCAAGTCCGCGCTCGTGAACCGCATCCTCGGCCGCCGCGAGGCGGTCGTCGAGGACACGCCGGGCGTCACGCGCGACCGCGTCTCGTACAAGGGCGAGTGGCTCGACCGCCGCTTCACGCTCGTCGACACCGGCGGGTGGGAGCCCGACGCGCGCGGCATCGACGCCTCGGTCGCCGCGCAGGCCGAGGTCGCGATCGACCTCTCCGACGTGGTGCTGTTCGTGGTCGACGCCACGGTCGGCGCGACCGCGACCGACGAGCACGTCGTTCGGCTGCTGCGCAAGACGAAGAAGCCCG
>DASTQT010000113.1:0-2099 GCA_035761605.1 Agromyces sp.
GCCAAGGTGCAGGACGAGGCGGGCCACGGCCTCTACCTCTACTCCGCCGCGCAGACCCTCGGCATCAGCCGGGAGGACATGACGCAGCAGCTCATCGAGGGCAAGGCCAAGTACTCCTCGATCTTCAATTACACGACCCCGACTTGGGCCGACATGGGTGCGATCGGATGGCTGGTCGACGGCGCCGCCATCTGCAACCAGGTGCCGCTGTGCCGCGCCTCCTACGGCCCCTACGGCCGCGCGATGGTGCGCATCTGCAAGGAGGAGTCGTTCCACCAGCGGCAGGGCTTCGAGATCCTGCTCGAGCTCATGCAGGGCACGCCCGCGCAGCGGAAGATGGCGCAGGACTCGGTCGACCGCTGGTACTGGCCCGCGCTCATGATGTTCGGCCCGCCCGACGACCAGTCGCCGAACTCGGCGCAGTCGATGGCGTGGAACATCAAGCGCTTCTCCAACGACGAGCTGCGCCAGCGCTTCGTCGGCATGCTCGTGCCGCAGGCCGAGGTGCTCGGCGTGACCCTGCCCGACCCGAACCTCAAGTGGAACGAGGCCGAGCAGCGCTACGACATGAGCGAGATCGACTGGACCGAGTTCCACGAGGTGCTCGCCGGGCGCGGCCCCGCCAACGCCGAGCGGCTGCGTCGCCGCCGCGAGGCCCACGAGGACGGCGCCTGGGTGCGCGAGGCGGCGGCCGAGTACGCCCGCAAGCAGGCGGCGAAGCAGAAGGCGGTGGCGTGATGTCGACTCCGGGTGAGATCGGAACCGAGGCCTGGCCCCTCTGGGAGGTCTTCGTGCGGGCCAACCGCGGCCTCAGCCACGTGCACGTCGGGTCGCTGCACGCGCCCGACGCCGACATGGCCGTGCGCAACGCGCGCGACCTCTACACGCGCCGCAACGAGGGCGTGTCGATCTGGGTCGTGCCCGCCGACGCGGTGACCACGAGCGACCCCGACGCCAAGGGCGCGTTCTTCGAGAGCCCCGCGGGCAAGAACTACCGGCACGCGGTGTACTACACGAAGTCGGAAGGGGTGAAGCACCTGTGAGCGAGAACCCCGGTGGTCGAGCAGGAGCGGAGCCCCGTATCGAGACCGATCCGCACGGCGACGTCACCGTCGACCGCGTCGCGCTCGCCGAGGAGCTCACGGGCTCCGAGGCGACGGCCGGCCACGCGGCATCCGCCGACGTCGCGGAGTACGCGCTGCGCCTCGGCGACGACGCCCTCGTGCTCAGCCAGCGCCTCGGCGACTGGATCAGCCGGGCGCCCGAGCTCGAGGAGGACGTCGCGCTCGCGAACATCGCGCTCGACCTGCTCGGCCACGCGCGCTCGCTGCTGCATTACGCCGGCACGCACGACGGCCGCAGCGAGGACGACCTCGCCTACTTCCGCGACGAGCCCGACTTCCGCAACGCCTGGCTGTTCGAGCAGCCCAACGGCGACTTCGCGCACACCATCGCGCGGCAGCTGTTCGTCGCCAGCTACCTCGTCGAGCTCTACCGACACCTCGAGGAGTCGACGGATGCGACGCTCGCGGCGATCGCGGCGAAGTCGTCGAAGGAGGTCGACTACCACCGCGACCACGCGATCCAGTGGACCCTCCGCCTCGCGGGCGGCACCGACGAATCGCGCCGCCGCATGCTCCGCGCGGTCGAGCAGACATGGCCGTACGTCGACGAGCTGTTCCGCGACGACGCGCTCGTCGAGCGGCTCGCGGCCGCCGGCGTCGCGCCGCTGCCGTCGTCGCTGCGACCCGCGTTCGACGAGGTGATCGACGCGGTGTTCGCCGAGGCAGGCCTCACCCGGCCGGAGGGGCGGCTCGCGTTCGTCGTCGGCGGCCGCGGCCGCGAGGGCGAGCACACCGAGCACCTCGGGCCCATGCTCGCCGAGATGCAGGTGCTCGCCCGTGCGCACCCGGGAGCGTCGTGGTGACCGCCGCAGACGTGCGACCGGGCACGACGAGCGAAGCGGATGCGGCGGAGACCGTCGCCCGGCCCGTGCCCGCCGACCCCGCCGCGCGCGCCGCGTGGGACGTCGCCGCGACGGTGACCGACCCCGAGGTGCCCGTGCTCACCATCGAGGACCTCGGGGTGCTGCGCTCGGT
>DASTQT010000114.1:0-3805 GCA_035761605.1 Agromyces sp.
GCACGCTGTTCGACATCACCGAGGAACTGTCGGCCGGGAACGCCGACCGCACCTACGACCGCATCGCCTCGACGCTCGCCGAGCCCGAGTTCCGGCCCCGTGCGCTCTTCGACCGCTTCCGCATCGAGGTGCTGGCGACGACCGACGACCCGCTCGACGACCTCCGTGCGCACGAGCGCCTCGCGGCCGACCCGACGTTCGCCGGGCGCGTGCTGCCGACGTTCCGGCCCGACGCGGACCTCGACCCCGAGGCCGACGGCTTCGCGGGCCGCATCGAGCGCCTGCTCGCCGCGACCGGCCGCGCGACGGGCTTCGACGGCTACCTGGCTGCACTCAGCGATCGCCGCGCGCACTTCATCGAGCACGGGGCGGTCTCCGCCGACCACGGCGTGCTCGAGCCGTTCACGGCCGACCTCGACCCGGCCGACGCCGAGCGCCTGTTCGCCGACGCGCTCGCGGGCCGGCTCGACGCCGCCGGCGCACGGCTCTTCCGGGGGCACATGCTCCTGCAGATGGCCGGTATGAGCGTCGACGACGGACTCGTGATGACGATCCACCCCGGCGTGCGCCGCAACCACCACGGCCCGACGTTCCGCACGTACGGCCCCGACACGGGCCACGACATCCCCGTGCGCACCGAGTACACCGACAACCTGCGGCCGCTGCTCCAGCGATACGGCATGGAGAAGAACCTGCACCTCGTACTCTTCGCCGTCGACGAGACCGTCTACTCGCGCGAGGTCGCGCCGCTCGCCGGGTTCTACCCGAGCGTGTACATCGGCGCCCCGTGGTGGTTCCTCGACGCACCCGACGCGACGCTCCGGTTCCGCGCCGCGGTCACGGAGACGGCCGGGTTCTCCCGTTCGAGCGGGTTCATCGACGACACGCGCGCGTTCCTGTCCATCCCGGCACGCCACGACATGGCCCGCCGGCTCGACGCGGCCTTTCTCGCCCGGCTCGTCCGCGAGGGGCGGGTCGGCCTGCCGACCGCGCGCCGCATCGCCGTCGACCTCGTCGACGCCCAGCCCCGGGAGGTGTTCAAGCTGTGATCGCGCTCGTCCACCTCGACCGGCCCAACGCCGCGGACCGCGGCGACCGGGCGCTCGCGCAGCCGGCGCCCGTCCGCATCGTCCACCTCGGCCTCGGCGCCTTCCACCGTGCGCACCAGGCCTGGTACACCTGGCGGGCGACGGATGGCGCGGAGTGGGGCATCGCGGCCTTCACGGGTCGCGGCCCCGCCGCGGCCGACACGCTCACCGCGCAGGACGGGCTCTTCACGCTCGTCGAGCGCGCGCCCGACGAGGACCGCGTCGAGGTCGTCGGCAGCATCGTGCAGGCGCACGACGGCGCGCGCGTCGACCTCCTCGGCGAGCTGCTCGCGCGCCCCGAGGTCGCGATCGTCACGCTGACCGTCACCGAAGCCGGCTACCGGCTGCGGGCCACGGGCGAGCCCGACCTCGACGACCCTGCGGTCGCGGCCGACGTCGATCGCCTGGCCGCCGCGGCGGCCGACGGCGCGCCGCTCGCGCAGGCCGCGCCGGTCACGGCGCTCGGCCGCCTGGTCGCGGGACTCGAGGCACGGCGTCGCGCCGGCGGCGCCCCGATCGCGATCGTCCCGTGCGACAACATCCCCGGCAACGCCGAGTTCGTGCGCAACGGCCTCGTGGGCCTCGCCCGCCTGGTCGAGCCGTGGCTCGCCGCATGGATCGACGCCGAGGTCTCGTTCGTCGGCACCTCGGTCGACCGCATCACGCCGCGGCTCGAGTCCGCCGGGCTTCCCGCGGTGAAGGCGGCCGGATGGCTCGACGCCGCGCCCGTCGTCACCGAGCCGTTCCGCGACTGGACCCTCTCGGGCGACTTCCCGGCCGGCCGCCCGCAGTGGGAGACCGCCGGCGCGCGCTTCGTCGACGACGTCGAGCCGTGGGAACGCCGCAAGCTGTGGCTGCTCAACGGGGCCCACACGATCCTCGCCGCCGCCGGCGCGCTCCGCGGCCTCGACACGGTCGCCGAGGCGATCGCCGACGACGAGTGCCGCGCCGCGGTCGGTGCGTTCTGGGCCGAGGCGGCCTCCCGGCTGCCTGCCGGCATCGAGCACGTCGACTACCGCGCCGCGCTCATCGAGCGCTTCGCGAACCCGCGCATCGTCCACCGTCTCGCGCAGATCGCGGCCGACGGCTCGACGAAGGCGCGCGTGCGCCTCGCCGCGGTCGCCGAGGAATCGATCGACGCCGGAGCGGATGCCACGGGCAGCCTCGCCGCACTCGGCATCTGGGTCGCGTCCGTCCTCTCGGGCGTCCGCGGGCCGGACTCGCGCGAGGCCGACGTCGTCGCGGCGGCGTCCTCGGCCGACCCGGTCGCGGCCGTGCTCGCGATCGCCTCGGAGCGCCTCGCCGCCGACGCGGGCGCGCTCGAACACGTGCGGGCGGGCGCCGCTGCCTGGACGCGCGAACCCGCGCTCGCGACATCCGCCGACCCCACGACCACCTGACCGACCGACACCCCGCGCGCGACGACGCGCAGAAAGGGCATCATGCTGAAGCCGCAGACCTCCGCCACCCGCGAACTCGTGAACCTCGACGGGCTCTGGCGATTCGCCGTCGACTCGCCCGAGACGCCGCGGCCGTGGGCCGCGACCCTCGACACGCCGCTCGAGGCGGCCGTGCCGTCGAGCTACAACGACCTGTTCACCGACCCGGCGATCCGCGACCACGTGGGCTGGGTCTGGTACCAGCGCACCGTGCGCGTGCCGCGCGGCTGGGCGGGGGAGCGCGTGGTCGTCCGCGTCGACGCGGCCACGCACGAGGGCGTCGTCTACGTCGGCGACACCGAGGTCGCCCGGCACGTCGGCGGCTACCTGCCGTTCGAGGCCGACGTCACCGACCTCGTCGAGGCCGGGCAGGAGTTCCGCCTCACGATCGGCGTGAACAACGAGCTGACCATGGAGACCATCCCCCCGGGCGTCATCGAGATCGGTGCCGACGGCACGCGGCGGCAGAAGTACTTCCACGACTTCTACAACTACGCCGGCCTCGCCCGGTCGGTCTGGCTCTCGAGCCGGCCGCAGGTGCACGTCGAGGACGTCACCGTGGTCACCGAGCTCGACGGCACGACCGGCGTCGTGCGCTACGACGCCGTCGTCGCCGGCGAGGGGACGATCCGGGCCACGCTCCGCGGAGCGGACGGCTCGGTCGTCGGCAGCGCCGAGGCCGCCGCGGCGAGCATCATGGTGGATGGTGCCACGCTGTGGCGGCCCGGCGCCGCATACCTGTACGACCTGACGCTCGAGGCGCTCGTCGACGGCGAGGTCGTCGACGAGTACACCCTCCCCGTGGGCATCCGCACCGTCGAGGTGCGCGGCAGCGACGTGCTCATCAACGGCGAGCCGTTCTACTTCACCGGCTTCGGCAAGCACGAGGACTCCGCCGTGCGCGGCAAGGGCCACGACGACGCGTTCCTCGTGCACGACTTCCAGCTGCTCGACTGGATCGGCGCGAACTCCTTCCGCACGTCGCACTACCCGTACGCCGAGGAGGTCCTGGACTTCGCCGACCGGCACGGCATCGTCGTCATCGACGAGACCCCCGCCGTCGGCCTGAACCTCGGCCTCATCGGGGGGATCACGGGCGCGCCGTCGCTCAAGACCTGGTCGCCCGAGACGATCGGCGACGCCGCGCAGGCCGCGCACGCGCAGGTGCTGCGCGAGCTCGTCGCGCGCGACAAGAACCACCCGAGCGTCGTGATGTGGTCGATCACCAACGAGCCCGCCTCGAACGAGGAGGGCGCGCGCGAGTATTTCGAGCCGCTC
>DASTQT010000115.1:0-4198 GCA_035761605.1 Agromyces sp.
GCCGGCGCGGTCGGCGCCGGGCGTGCCGGGCGGAGGTCCCAGAGCGCCGGCCGCGCCCGCGGCATCGACGTTCCGCCAAGCGGCCGCGGGTGCCAGCCCTGCCGTCAGCAGCGCCGCGAGCCGCTCGGCGGCCGCCGCGACCCGGTCGACCGCGGCCGCAGGGTCGGCCCGTCTCGCGCAGAGCCGAGCGAGCGCGCCCGCGAGGATCGCCCCGACGGAGTGGCCGGAGCCGGCGGGTTCGCTCGGCCGCCCGCTCAGCACGGCGCCATCCCGAGCCGGCCGCCGTCGAGCACGAACCCGCCGATCTGCGCCACCCGGCGACGCCCCTCAGCGCGTTCGAGGTGCACCACGAGGTCGAACGCGCTCACCGCCTGGCGCGCGACGGCCTCGGCCGACATGCCCGCCGTCGAGCCGAGTGCCTCGAGTCGCGCCGGCACGTCGTCGAGCGAGTTCGCGTGCAACGTGCCGGCGCCGCCGTCGTGCCCGGTGTTCAGGGCAGCGAGCAGCTCGCGCAGCTCGGGCCCGCGGCACTCCCCAACGACGAGCCGGTCGGGCCGCATCCGGAGCGCCTCGCGCAGCAGCACGTCGAGGCCGATCCTCCCGCTGCCCTCGAGGTTCGCCTGCCGCGCCTCGAGCGCCACGACATGCGGATGCCCGATCCGGAGCTCCGCGACATCCTCGAGCAGCACGATGCGCTCGCGCGGGCCGGCCTCGCCGAGCAGTGCGCCGAGCAGCGTCGTCTTGCCCGTACCGCCGGCACCCGTCACGAGGATGTTGCGACGCTCGGCGACCGCTGCCCGCAGCAGCGCCTCCTGCTCGCGATCGAGCATGCCCGCCCTCGCGAGCGCGGCGAGCGAGAAGTCTGCCACTCGCGGCACGCGAACCGAGACGAGCGTGCCGGTCGAGGACAGCGGCGGAAGCACGGCATGCACCCGGATGCCTCGGCCCAGGCGCACATCGACGGCGGGCGTCGCCTCGTCGACGTGCCGGCCTCCACGGGCGATGAGCTGCACGGCGAGGGCACGTACCTCCGGCTCGGCGGCGGTCCACGACGGCTCGCGCTCGGCCCCGGTGCCGCGATCGATCCACAGCCCGCGGTCGCCATTGACGAACAGGTCGGTCACCGGACCGGATGCCGCGTACGACGCGAGCGGCCCGAGCAGCGCGAGCTCGTCGGCGGTCACGCCGCCGGTCGGTCGGGGCGACCCGAGCCCCCCGGGCACTGGGTCGGGAGCCTGCGGCTGCGGCTGCGCCCCCTCGAGGTGCGGGACCGGGGCGTCGACGCCGGCGGAGACCGGCACCACGGCTCCCGCCTCGGTTGCCCATGGCGAGGGCGCGCGGGCTCCGCCATCCGACCGGGCGCCCTGGCCGGGCACTCGCGGCGCGGACCCGACGACCGGCGCGGGGTCGCGCGGCACCGCTTCCCATGACGGGACCGGGACGAACGGACGAGGCATGCCGCCGACGCTAGGCGCCCGCCGGGTGCCATCCGCCGCGATTCAGGCCGACAACGAAACGAACCCTCCACCACGCCGTTGTGGAGGAGGGCTCATGCCGTGGCATCCGATGGTGCGGTGCCGCTTAAAAGAAGGGGGCGGCACCCATTGGGGGGAACAGGTGCCGCCTCGGCAACGCAAGGATTGGGGGGAATCTCGAGCGTTGCAGGCCTCGAAACGAAACGTCCGGGCGGTACTCAGTGTATGGGTTACCGGTCCATGCGCAAGCACTTTTTGTCCTCATTTGTGCCGACACTCAGAAATCTCTGCGACTTCCTCCAGCGGGATGGTCGGAGAGGTACGGATTCGTTGGAGAAATCGTCAGAAAACGACGCATTCCGAAGGTTCAGCCGTGGCACACACCGGTGAACATGCACGTCGAGACATGCGCGCGACCCGCTCGGGGATCCCATCGCGGCCCCCCATCGGCCCGCGAACACCGCCCAGAATACGCCGAGACGTCACGCCCGTGCGAACGACACGCACTCCGCCGGGCGGTAGTCTGCTGTGTAGGGCAGGCGAACCCACCGTTTGAATCTTTCGCGAAGGAGCGATCGCACCACTATGAACGCGCAGATCGATCACGCGCTCGAGGAGATCCGGCGCTTCCGCCCGAGCCCCGAGTTCGCCGCCCAGGCCATCGCCGACGAGGGCCTCTACGACGCCGCCCGGGCAGACCGGCTCGGCTTCTGGGCCGACCAGGCCCGCACGCTCCTCCACTGGGAGAAGCCCTTCACCCGCACGCTCGACTGGTCGAACCCGCCGTTCGCGAAGTGGTTCGACGACGGCGAGCTCAACGTCGCCGTCAACTGCCTCGACCGCCACGTCGAGGCCGGCCTCGGCGACCGCGTCGCGCTCCTGTGGGAGGGCGAGCCCGGCGACTCGCGGGCCATCACGTACGCCGAGCTCACCGACGAGGTCAAGCGCGCGGCGAACGCCCTGACCGACCTCGGCATCGGCGAGCACGATCGCGTCGCCATCTACCTCCCGATGATCCCCGAGGCCGTGGTGGCGATGCTCGCCTGCGCCCGCATCGGCGCCATCCACTCGGTCGTCTTCGGCGGGTTCAGCGCCGACAGCCTCGCTTCGCGCATCGACGACGCCGAGGCATCCGTCGTCATCACCGCCGACGGCGGATACCGCAAGGGGCGCGTCTTCCCGCTGAAGCCGGTCGTCGACGAGGCGCTCGCCAAGACCGCCGGCAGCGTGCGGAACGTGCTCGTCGTCAAGCGCGGCGAGAACGAGGTCGAGTGGACCGACGGCCGCGACCTCTGGTGGCACGAGGCCGTCGCGTCCGCGTCGAACGAGCACGAGGCGAAGGCGTTCGAGGCCGAGCACCCGCTGTTCATCCTCTACACCTCGGGCACCACCGGGAAGCCGAAGGGCATCCTGCACACCTCCGGCGGGTACCTCACGCAGGCCGCGTTCACCCACAAGAACGTGTTCGACCTGCACCCCGAGCGCGACGTGTACTGGTGCACCGCCGACGTCGGCTGGATCACCGGCCACTCCTACGTGGTGTACGGCCCGCTCGCCAACGGCGCGACGCAGGTCATCTACGAAGGCACGCCCGACACGCCCCACCCGGGCCGCTGGTGGGAGATCGTCGAGAAGTACGGGGTCACGATCCTCTACACGGCGCCGACCGCCATCCGCTCGTTCATGAAGCTCGGCCGGCAGATCCCGCACGAGTTCAACCTGCGCTCGCTGCGCCTGCTCGGCTCGGTCGGCGAGCCGATCAACCCCGAGGCCTGGATCTGGTACCGCCACGTCATCGGCGGCGGTTCCATCCCCGTCGTCGACACCTGGTGGCAGACCGAGACCGGCGCCATCATGATCTCGGCGCTGCCCGGCGTCACCGACCTCAAGCCCGGCGCGGCGCAGGTCCCGGTTCCCGGGGTCGAGATCGGAATCCTCGACGACGACGGCACCTCGATCGACGGCGAGGGCGGCGGCCTGCTCGTCGTCACGGAGCCGTGGCCGTCGATGCTGCGCGGTATCTGGGGCGACCCGGAGCGCTTCAAGGAGACGTACTGGGAGAAGTTCGGCGACAAGTACTTCGCCGGCGACGGCGCCCGCCGCGATGAGGACGGCGACTTCTGGCTGCTCGGCCGCGTCGACGACGTCATGAACGTCTCGGGCCACCGCCTGTCGACGGCCGAGATCGAGTCGTCGCTCGTCGCCCACCCCTGGACGGCCGAGGCCGCCGTCGTCGGCGCGTCCGACGAGACCACCGGCCAGGCGGTCGTCGCGTTCGTCATCCTCAAGGCGAGCCAGGTCTCGCACGTGAACGACCCGTTCGAGGCGAGCGAGGAGCTGCGCAAGCACGTCGCCACCCAGATCGGCGCGATCGCCCGCCCGCGGCAGGTGTTCATCGTCAACGAGCTGCCGAAGACGCGCTCGGGCAAGATCATGCGGCGCCTGCTGCGCGACCTCGCCGAGGGCCGCGAGATCGGCGACACCACGACGCTCGCCGACACGTCGATCATGCAGGTGATCAGCGCACAGGTGCGCTGACCCTTCCAGACGAGCGGATGCCGCGGCGGGCACGTTCCGGCCGCGGCATCCGTCGTCTCAGGCGGGCGCGGTCACCGCACCTGCTCGGTGATCGCGGTCATCACCGACGTGTCGGCGAGCGTGGTGGTGTCGCCGACCTGCCGGCCCTCGGCGAGGTCGCGCAGGAGGCGCCGCATGATCTTGCC
>DASTQT010000116.1:0-4137 GCA_035761605.1 Agromyces sp.
CGAGGCGCGGCAGTCGCGGCACGTCGACGGCGGCGCCCGCGCCGGCGGGCACGATCTCGACCTGCGCGGCGGCGACGTCGATGCCGTGGCTCTCGACAATCAGCTCGAGTCCGGGCGGCACAGAACGCTTGACGACCGCGAGCGCGATCGGGCCGAGCTCGTGGTGCATGCCCGCGCTCGTCACGTGCCCGACCACCCGCCGCTCGGGCTCCTCGCCCGGCGTGGGCTCGGGCCGCACCTTGACGCCGATGACCGCGTCGCCGGGCTTCGGCAGCACCGTGTCGCTGCCGTCGAGGTGCAGCATGACGAGGCGGCGCGGCGGACGCCCGAGGTTCACGACCTTCGCAACGGTCTCCTGCCCTCGGTAGCAGCCCTTGTGCAGGTCGACCGCGCTGCGGAGCCAGTCGAGCTCGTGCGGCAGGGTCTTCTCGTCGACCTCGGTCGCGAAGCGCGGCCGCCACGCGGCGATCCGGAGCGCCTCGAGTGCGAGCGAGCCCGCGGGCTCGACCGCGCCCGGACGGACGCCTGCGGCGAGGCCCCGCAGCGCCTCGCGCGGCACGATCACCTCGACGTACCGCCACATCGCCCCGGGGTGGTTCGGGTCGTTCGAGTACCGGTGCCCGTTCGGCAGGTCGAGCCGCCACGGGTCGGTCCAGCGGATGGCGCCGGCCGGCAGCTCGAGCGGGAAGCCGTCGCCGTCGGGCATCGCCGCGACCACCGCGTGGTCTGCGGTCACGTCGGCGACCTCGACGCGGAGCATGAAGCGCATGCGGTCGAGCCACGATGCCAGCGCGGGCGCCTCGGCGCCCTCGACGACGAGCCAGGTGCGCTCGCCGTCGTCGACGGCGTGGACCGCATGCTCGACGTGGCCGGACGCGTCGAGGAAGAGCGCCTCCGCGCTCTCGCCCGGCGCGAGGCGGTCGAGTCGCTGGCTGGCCATCGAGTTCAGCCACGAGAGGCGGTCGGGCCCGCTGACGGTCACGACGCCGCGGTGGGACAGGTCGACTACGGCGCGGCCCTGCTCGAGGCGGCGCTGCTCGACCATCGGGTTGCCGTAGTGCGCGGCGACGCCCTCGTCGAGCCCCTCGGCGGGGACGGCGCCGGGCAGCGACAGGAATGGCGAGCCGGTCATCAGTCGACCTTCGCGAGTCGGGCGGATGCGTGCGTGCGCAGGTCCTGGCCGAGCGCGGCGATGTCCCACGCCCAGAGCAGGTGGTTCTCGACGAGCCCGTAGAGCCGGGTCGCGGCGGCGTACTCCTTCGCGCCGGCCGCCCGCATGACGGCATCGGTCACGAGGTCGATGCGGGGGCCCTTCACTTGCCCGAGGTAGAGCTCGCTGACGCCGCCCGGGTGGACGACCCCGACTTCGAGGTCGAAGCCGCCGGCCTCGTTGCGGAGCGTCTCCACCGATTCGGCGTCGGGGAACCGGGTCGTGCCCACGGCCGGCAGCAGCCCGGGCCCCGGATCTCCCGCGCCGAGCGGCCGGGCGAGTCGCCAGTATCCGGTCTCGGCCGCGAGCGGCGTGGGCTCGTCGTCGGCGTCGGCCGGGAACAGCCAGGTGGACGAGGTGTAGTTCAGGTACGGCAGCCCGTCGTGGCTGAAGCTGACCCGCTGACCGAACTCGTGCGTGATCGAATCGTCGCCGACCTTGTAGTCGATCACGCCGGACCCCTCCCAGACCCCGATGAGCCAGGAGAGCGGAACGAGCTCCGCAGGGAGGTCGACCGGCAGTTCGATCACGGGCTAGCGCTGCCCCTTGAAGAGCTTGAAGACGACGACGCCGCTGATGTAGGCGATCGCGAGGCTCGCAAGACCGAGCAGGCCGATGAAGAAGAGTTCGAGCGCGAGCAGCGAGGACATGCAGCGAGTCTACCCGCTGCTCAGGCGACGACCGGCAGCAGCGCGAGCGCCCCGACTGCGACCACGATGGCCGCTCCGGAGATCGACGCGCTCACTCGGCCGACGAAGCCGTGTGGACGTCGCGACGCGAGCTGAAGGGCGAGTGCGGCGAGCACGGATGCCCCGAACACCATGCCGAGCGCCGCGAGCGCGGCGTACCGGCCCGAGTCGCCGAACCAGTCGCGGCGACCCGCGTAGGTGAAGGCCACGACGAGCACCGAGCCGGCCGCGGCGATCAGCCAGACCGCGGGGATCGCCCAGCGACCGAACCCCGTCGCGCGATCCTCCGCATCCGCCTGCATGCGCCGTTCCCCCTCCTCCGAAGAACGTCCGCCGTAGCATGCCGTTCATCGTCCCGTAGTATTGACCGCACCTTACTACTGGAGGGTGCTCGTGGCGCAGCTGCTGATCCTGACGCCGGCAGCCAACGATGACGTTCTCCCGGCCCTGTCTCTCCTGACGCATCGTGTGCGCGTGATTCCCGCGTCACCCGATCAACTCGTGCGCGCCCCCGAGGCCGACCTCGTGTTCCTCGACGCGCGCACGAACCTGGCCGGCGCGAAGGCCCTCTCGCAGATCCTCCGCACGACCGGGCTGTCGGTGCCGCTGCTGCTGGTCGTGACCGAGGGCGGCCTCACGGCGGTCACGCCCGACTGGGGTGTCGACGACGTCGTGCTCGAGCACGCGGGTCCGGCCGAGATCGACGCGCGCATCCGGCTCGCGATCGGCCGTGCGCAGGCGTCGCAGCCCGCCGAGCGCATCCAGACCTCCGGCGTCGTGATCGATGAGGCCAGCTACTCGGCGAAGGTCCACGGCCGCACGCTCGACCTCACGTACAAGGAGTTCGAGCTCCTCCGCTTCCTCGCGGCCCATCCGTCGCGCGTGTTCACGCGCGAGCAGCTGCTCAGCGAAGTGTGGGGCTACGACTACTTCGGCGGCACGCGAACGGTCGACGTGCACGTCCGGCGCCTCCGCGCCAAGCTCGGCGACCTCGACAGCCTCATCGGCACCGTGCGCAACGTCGGCTACCGCTTCAACGTCCACGAGGAGGACGACCGCGACGCGAACGTCACCGCCCGGTGACATCCGCTTCACCCCCGCGTCGCAGCCCGGTGGCATGATGTGGGGATGACCGCCGAGAGCACCCTCGACGAAGACCGCACCGCGAGCGACTTCGACGACGACTTCGAACCGCTCGACATCGACGGCGCGCCCGAGCTGCTCGCCGAGCGCTACCTCGACCGCGAGCTCAGCTGGCTCGCGTTCAACCAGCGCGTGCTCGAGCTCGCGGAGGACCCGCGGCTGCCCGTCCTCGAGCGCGCGAACTTCCTCGCGATCTTCGCCTCGAACCTCGACGAGTTCTTCATGGTCCGCGTCGCCGGCCTCAAGCGGCGCATCAACACCGGGCTCGCCGTGCCGACGAACATCGGCCGCACGCCGCACGAGGTGCTGGCCGACATCTCGAAGAAGGCGCACGAGCTGCAGACCCGGCACGCGGCCGCCTACCAGGAGCTCGTCAAGCCCGCACTCTCCGAGGCCGGCATCCACGTCATCTCGTGGGACGACCTCGACGAGTCCGAGCGCGAGCACCTGCACGAGTTCTTCAGCGCGCAGATCTTCCCCGTGCTCATGCCGCTCGCGGTCGACCCGGCCCATCCGTTCCCGTACATCTCGGGCCTCTCGCTGAACCTCTCGGTCCGCGTGCGCAACAGCCGAACCGGCCGGCAGGAGTTCGCACGCGTGAAGGTGCCCCAGATGCTGCACCGGTTCGTGCGGGTCGACCTCTCGGAGTCGGTCGAGGACGCCCGGTACATCGCGCTCGAGGAGCTCATCGCCAACCACCTCGGCGACCTGTTCCCCGGCATGGAGATCCTCGACCACCACGTGTTCCGCGTCACCCGCAACGAAGACGTCGAGATCGAGGAGGACGAGACCGAGAACCTCATCAAGGCGCTCGAGAAGGAGCTGCTGCGCCGCCGGTTCGGTCCGCCCATCCGCCTCGAGATCTCCGACGACATGGACGAGGTCACGCTCGGCCTGCTGGTGCGCGAGCTCGACGTCACCGAGCAGGAGGTGTACCGCCTGCCCGCGCCGCTCGACCTCGGCGGCCTGTTCAGCCTGTCGGGCATCGAGCGGCCAGACCTCCGCTACCCACCCCGGGTGCCGACGACGGTCGTGCAGTTCCAGCCGGCTGAGTCCAACGCGAAGGCGGATGTCTTCGGCGCGATCTCCCGCCAG
>DASTQT010000117.1:0-3280 GCA_035761605.1 Agromyces sp.
CGTCCCGCCGGCATCGACGGCCTCGAGATGCGCGCGGATGACCTTGAGCGGCAGGTAGTGATCGCGCTGCATGGCGAGCACGACATGCAGGCGCTCGACGTCGGACGGTGCGAACTTCCGATAGCCCGCCGCGGTCCGCGACGGTGTGACGAGCCCCTGCTCCTCGAGGAACCGCAGCTTCGACGGGGTCAGCTCCGGGAACTCCGGCTGGAGCTTCGCGAGGACCTGACCGATGCCGAGCAGCGGCGGGGCGTGGGCCGGACGCCGCGTCGCGGCGCCCTCGGTCACCCGGCGCCCGCCGGAGCGAGGTCGCGCCGAGAGGCGTAGAACGTCAGGCGGTACTTGCCGATCTGGACCTCGGCGCCGTCGCTGAGCAGCGCGGTCTCGATGCGCACGCCGTCGAAGTAGGTGCCGTTCAGCGAATTGAGGTCGCGGACCTCGAACGCCGTGCGGTGCCGCACGAACTCCGCATGCTTGCGCGAGACGGTGACGTCGTCGAGGAAGATGTCGGCGTCGGGGTGCCGGCCGACCGTCGTGACATCCGTGTCGAGGAGGAACCGGGCGCCCGCGTTCGGCCCACGACGCACGATCAGCAGCGCCGACCCGGACGGGAGCGCGGCGATCGCCTCCTGCTCGGCCGCCGAGATGTCGCTGTCGAGCGCGCTCAGCTGGGCCGCCGCATCGCGGCTGAAGCCCATCGTCGTGTCGTTCGCGTGGTTCACCACGTGGGCGGAGGTCTGCGTCGAGGGCTCACGCTCCTCATCGCTCGCACCGGCCTGGTTCATGTCGGAATCCGCCACTGCTAACCTCCTTGCTCCAGCGTATCGGATGCGGGTGGGGGCGACACCCGCGAGACACGCACCACGCGGGCGGTCTCGATCGCGTAGATGATCCCGGCCCACCAGTAGAGGAACGCGCCCCACAGCGTGACGGCCCAGCCGAACGGCTCGCTCACCGGCTGCATCGCCGGGAACGCGAGGCCGAGCATGATGACGGGCAGGCCCGTGAAGAGCGCGAACGTGGCGGCCTTGCCGAGCTGGTGCACCGGAAGCGGGCCGTAGCCATGGTTGGCGAGCACGACGCCGAGCACCACGATGAGCACGTCGCGAGCGACGATCACGATGACGATCCACCACGGCACGAGCTCGTTCGCTGCCAGTCCGATGAGGGCGGCGAAGATGTAGAGCCGGTCGGCGGCGGGGTCGAGCAGCTGCCCGAGCCGCGTCACCTGGTTGAACCGCCGCGCGAGGTACCCGTCGAGCAGGTCGGTCAGGCTGGCCGCGATGAGCACGATGAGCGCGGTGACGTACGCGCCCGCGACCACGAGGATGAGGAAGACCGGCACCAGGAGGAGGCGGAGCATGCTGAGCACGTTCGGGACCGTCCAGATCCGCGTCGAGACCCCCGTGTTCTCCCCACCCACGGGTCGATCCTATCGAGCGGATCCGCCGTGGAGGCGGGCGCGCAACGCCGGCCAGGCCTCGGCGAACCGCGGATGGAGCGGCAGTTCGTGCACGGCGTCGGTCCGGGTCCACCGCAGCGCGATGCTCTCGGGGTCGGCCAGGCGCGGCTCGAAGCGCTCCGCGGCGTCCGCCACGACGGTCGTGTACGACCAGTAGCCCAGGTCGAGCACGCTCTCGAACCGCACGACGACGAGCCCCGCCGGCATCCCCGTCTCCTCCGTCGCCTCGCGGACGGCGGCTTCGTATGCGGACTCGCCGAGATGCCGCGCTCCGCCCGGGATGCCCCACGTGCCGCCGAAGTGGCTCCACGCGGCCCGATGCTGGAGCAGCACGGCGCCGTCGGGTTCGACGACGAGCAGTCCGGCCGCGCCGTAGCGCCCCCAGTACCGTGCGCCGTCGGGACCGTGCACCCAGCCGTCGCCGCTCTCGCCCGTCATCGTTCCAGCATGCCGCACGCGTGAGCACGCCGCGTCCGTCCAACTTTCGGTTGTTCCCGGTGCGGCGACCCGCTGCTAGCTTCGGGTTCACGGACCGCGGGCCGCGTCATCGCCCGCAGTGACGAAGGAGGCCACCATGCAGCAGACGACCGAGACCGTCGAGGACGAGGTGGTGCTCCTCGACGAGTCGGGCACGCCCATCGGGCGAGCGCCGAAGAGCGCGGCGCACGGCCCTGACACCGCGCTGCACCTGGCGTTCTCGTGCCACGTGGTCAACCCGATCGGGGAGGTGCTCGTGACGCGCCGGGCGCTCGGGAAGCAGGCCTGGCCGGGCGTGTGGACCAACTCGTTCTGCGGGCACCCGAAGCCGGCCGAGCCGATGCTGCACGCGGTGCGCCGCCGCGCCGAGCACGAGCTCGGCCTCGAGCTCGACTCGGTCGAGCTCGCGCTCCCGCTGTTCCGATACCGTGCGATCGACGCGAGCGGGGTCGTGGAGAACGAGGTGTGCCCGGTGTACCTCGCGGTCGCCTCGGGCGAGCCCGACCCGAACCCGCGTGAGGTCGCCGAGTACCGGTGGGTCGACCCGGCTTCCCTCGCGGCCGCGGTCCAGGCGGCGCCGTGGGCGTTCAGCCCGTGGCTGGTCCTCCAGGCCGGGGAACTGGAGCTGTTCCGTGCCTGAACTGCTCGACTCGGCGATCGACGGCGGCCTGCGTGCCTTCTTCGCCGAGGCCCGGGCGCGCGCCGGACAGTACGGCGGGCACTACGCGGCACTGTGGGAGTCGATCGAGCAGCAGAGCTCGGGCGGCAAGCGGGTCCGTCCGAGGCTGGTCTGGTCGGCGTACCGCGGCTTCGGCGGCGACGACCGCGCCCTCGTGACGCGCGTCGCGCTCGCGTTCGAGCTGCTGCACACCGCCTTCCTGATCCACGACGACCTCATCGACCGCGACACGGTGCGCCGCGGTGCACCGAACGTCGCGGGGCGGTTCGCGGCGCGGGCGATCGAGTACGGCGCCGACGAGCGGGCGAGCGCCGTGTGGGGCGAGACGGCCGCGGTGCTCGCGGGCGACCTGGCGCTCAGCCGCGCGCACCGCGAGCTCGCGATGCTGCCCGTCTCGAACGAGCGTCGCGAGGCGCTGCTCGACATCCTCGACCACGCCGTGTTCGTCTCGGCGGCCGGCGAGCTCTCCGACGTGGTCGGCTCGCTGCGCGGCACGACGCCGGTGCTCGAGTCGGTCCTCTCGACGCTCGAGCAGAAGACGGCCGTGTACTCGTTCGAGTCGCCCCTCGCCGCGGGAGCGGTGCTCGCCGGAGCCGACGATGACGCCGTGGGGGCCCTGTGCCGGTTCGGCCGGCTCGTCGGGGTGGCGTTCCAGATCACCG